>JACREV010000184.1 GCA_016218095.1 Deltaproteobacteria bacterium
GAGCGAAAGGCCGAGGGTCAAAGGGCCGCTCCCGGTGTATTTGACGCCGTAGAGTTCGAGGAGCGCGGCTATGTGCATCTCGAATGAGCTCTTGCCGAAGGCCCCCTCGCAGAGGTTGAAGATTATCGCGTCGTCGCCCGTGACCTTCTTGATGAAATCGCCGAGCTTGCCGCTATCCGCCGTCTTAAGCGCGATAAGGTCCGTCGAGAACCCGTTTGAGGAGAGCGCCCTGGCCACGTCCCCGGCGGTCCCTGAGACGCTATCGAGCTTTATCTCCTTGCCGTCGAAGAGGTACTTGTCCCCGCCGTCGTCGTTGTATATTACCTTTACCTTCTTAATGCTCATAGGCCGTACCTCTCGCGGGCGGCGTCTATGACGGAGTTGACGAGGTCGCCGAAGCTCAATCCGGCGGCCCTCGCGGCCTTGGGGAAGCACGAGTTGCAGTTCGGGTCCATGAGTATGCCGGGGAGCGGGTTGAGCTCTATGATGTGCGGCACCCCGGCGCCATCGAGCCTTACGTCTATCCTGCACCAGTCCCTGACGTCGAGCGCGCGGAAGGCGTCCATCGCGACGTTGTCTATGGCCTTTTTAAGGCGCGGGGTCAAGTCCGCCGGGCAGTTGAATATATCGAGCGGAGCCTCGGGCCTGTCGAGGACCCACTTGGCTTCAAACGAGTAGATGTGGTTCACGCCCTCGGGGAGCGATGAATAGTTTATCTCGACTACCGGGAGGGTCTTGAGCTTACTTCCATTGCCTATGAGCGCGACGGTGAATTCGCGCCCTGAGAGGAACTCCTCCACGAGCGCGGGCTGTTTATATTCGGCGAGCACCGACGAGACCTTTTTCCTGAGCTCTTCGGGGTTATTGACGATGGAGTCGTTCTTTATCCCCTTGGATGAGCCCTCGAGGAGCGGCTTTACTATCATGGGGAAGTTGAGGTATTTGCCGAAGTCCGTCCCCGCGTCGTTTGCGACGACGAACCGCGCGGTGGGTATGCCGTAATGGGAGAGTATCTCCTTTGCGCGGGCCTTATTGAGGCAGAGCGCAAGCGAGAGCGGGCCCGAGCCTGTGTAGGGGATGCGGAGCATCTCCATGATCGCGGGCATGTGGGACTCGCGCGAATCCCCCCAAACTCCCTCGGCCATGTTGAAGACGATCCCGGGCTTCTCTTTCCGGAGCTTCTCGTAGGCGTCCTCGTCGGCCTCGATCATGACGACCTCCTCGTGCCTCTCGAGGATGGCGTCACGCACGGCCTCGATGGTATCGAGGTCGTCGCACTCGGCGTAGAAGTCCTCCGGAAGACCCTCGTCCCCCTTAAGCTCTCTCTTCAGATTGTAGGTTAGGCCGACTCGCATAGGGGAATAGGAGCTTTCACCGCAGGCTGCTGAAAAAGTCCATCTGCGTCGTTGTCTTCGTCGCTCGTCACTGAGGCGTACAAAAAGAGTACGCCTCATGTCTCGCTCCTCGACGCCTCGCATCTGGAGCTTTTTGAGCAGCCTGACAAATACCGTGGTTTCAGAATCTTTTAGCGAGCCAATCTGAGAGAACCTTTTGAAAAGGTCCCCCCAAAGTCCGTTAAAGGATAAGGACCGCCGCGGCGACGACTGTCGTGAATTTGCCGTCGCCCTTTACTATCGCTGACTGCGTGATGTTGGTCGTCTTTACTATCTTGTCGCTTATGCGGTAGATCTCCTTTTTCTCGTCCCACCCGAGGTTCTCGTCGAGCTCGATGCCGAGCGTGGAGGCGAGCATGGCGGCGGCGAGGTCTTCGGAGTAGTCTCCTGCGAGCGCGTCTGTCTGGCCGTAGGCGTGGTGTTCGCTTAAGTAGCCGTAGAGTTTCCTGTCGGTCGGTATGGCGCAGCCGACCGAGGCGGCCATGAGCCTTCTAGGTTCGTTGCTTGAGAGTTTGCTCATCACGCAGAAGACCACCTGGCCGGGCGAGAGCTTCTTTATCCCGACCGACTTGGGCACGACCTTTGCCGCGGGCGGGAATATGCTTGAGACCTGCACGAGGTTGAACTTTTCTATGCCGGCGTCGCGTAGCGCGAGCTCGAAGGAGGTGAGCTCTTCTTTATGAGTGCCGACGCCTTTGGTGAAGAATACCCTTTTAGGAACGAACATTTCAATTACCCCCGATTTGCGTTATGGATGGAAGCCTTGAGACGATTCCGTTTTCCAAAGGCGTCTAAAGCTTGAGTCCCAGAAGGTAGCGGCGCCTCCTCCTTATGCCCATCTCGTCTTGCGCCTTCCGTTCATGTAGATCGTAATCCTGCATGCGGGATGCGCGGCAAGGGAGCCCTTGCGCGGCGCTCATTCCCATATCCTTTTTGCGACCTTGTTCGAGGATTTTAGGTCCATGTTAGGGAGCGTGCGCTTATATTTCTTCATGCGGGTGGCCAGCGCCGTCACTATCATGGGGAGCGCTATCGTCGCATCTGAGTTCACGGTCGTGTGGCTGGATTTCTTGGCGATCTTGCCCCAGGACTGGGCTTCTTCAAAGGTACAGCCCGAGAGGCCTCCCCAGTGGGGGGCGTCGGCGGTGACCTGGATCGCGTACTTGTGCCCTTCTACGTCCTTGCACTGGAGGGTCGCCGTGACCTCGGTCTGCTGTATGAAGTTCTTCGGCGTGCCGCCCCCGATATAGACGACGCCGGTCGTCTTTGCGCGCGCGGCCAGCTCGGCGGTCTCCTTGACGTCGCCTATGAGGTCGAATATGAGGTGGTCGGGGCCGTTCTTGAGGGCCAATGATATCCCGATGGAGGAGTCCGCCACCGCCGGGCAGTAGATGGGCACGCCTGCCTTGTACGCGGCGGTGACTATCCCTTCGGCCTTGCCCCGTTTGGATAAGTCCTTGCCCATGAGGGAGAGGAACTCGCGCGTGGTATAGGGGCGTTTTTCGAGCCTTTCGGAGAACTCGTAGATGTACCTGTCCGCGATGTTGAATTCTTCCTCTACCGCGAAGACGTCGTAGATGCGGTCGATGCCGACGTCCTTAAGGTCCGTGTCGCTCATCTGGTGGCTGCCCTGCCAGTGGTATCTGCCTAACGTCTCGTGTATGTCGTGGAAGAGGTTCGCGCCCGTGGATACGAGACAGTCGATGTACCTGTTCTTGAGGAGAAATACGAGGACCTCCCTCATGCCAGCCGGGACCATCGCGCCCGCGAGCCCGAAAAATATAGTGGTGCGGGTTCTCAGCATCTCCTCCCATATGTCGACGGCGGTAGAGAGGTTACGGCCCTGGAAGGCAGTATCGCCCATACGCCTCAAGAGGTCTTCTACGCCAGCTCCGGCCTTTATCTCGACCGGCTTTACAGCCTTTTTTAGATACTTCTTCCTGTCTGCCATCTTTTAGTAGTATTCCGCCCTTTCCTTGAAATCATTGTAGTTATTCAAGACCCTGCCGACGAACTCCTGCCCCCAGCCCTCGTCGAGCTTATGCCTCGAGGTGACTATGCCGGGGCCGACATTGTAGGCCGCAAGCGTTACTTCCGCGTCGTCGTCGTACCTCTCCATGAGGTTCGAAAAATAATGGACGCCCATCTTCACGTTGAGATAGGGGTTCAAGAGGGTCTCCTCCCCCTTCCATTTGAGGTCGAGCTCTTCGGCGAGCTCCTCGCCGGTCGCGGGCCTTATCTGCATGAGCCCGACCGCGCCATTCCCCGACCTCGACCAGTTGTAGAAGGTCGATTCGGTCTTTATGAGCGCGAGGACGAAGAGCGGGTCCATCTTGTGGGAGACGGACTCGAAGAAGATGACATCGGCGAGCTTCAACTCTTCGAGGGAGCCGAGGCCCGTCCTGCTCTCCTTGAGGACGTCGCGGACGTAGGTGAGGGTCTTTTCAGGCCTCGAATACCAAAGCTCCGCGTCCCTGACGGACGGGTAGACGAACGCCTCCGCGATGAAGGCCACGGAGAACACCATCAACGCCTTCCCAAAACCCGGTCTTTTGAATTTTCCCAGCAACATCAAGAGGATACTCCGTAATTTCGCAACATGTAAATATATTTTTTTTTGGGACTTATGTCAAGAATTTTACGCACTCGGCCTGCACGTCTTTTACGCGGAGCTTCAGGTTCCTCATACCCTGCCACTCGTCCATATAGGGAGAGAAGGCTATGCCGAAGCCGGCGCCCTTTATCGGGTGAAGGGGCGCGAGCCCGAAGCCTATGGCGCTCAACGCTGAGAGCCCCTTTTGCGAGACCTTGAGTCTCAAGTGCCTGTTTCCGACAATTTCAGTAGCGTGTATCTCGGCGTCGGTGACCGCCAGAAGCGGCTCGCGGTTCGAGGCGCCGAACGGGGCGAGCCTTTCTATTTCGGAAATGAACCTTGGATCGAGCTCGTCGAGCTTTATTACCGCGTCGAGGACTATTTCAGGGGTCAGGTCGTCCTCGTTCAATCTCTCGCTTATGTACCCCTGGAACTCCTCCCTGAACCTGTCGATGTTCTCCCGTGCTATGGTAAGGCCTGCCGCGGCCTTGTGCCCGCCGTATTTTTGAAGGAGCCCCGAGCAGGATTTAAGCCCTTCGAGCATGTCGAAGGCCTTGACGCCCCGCGCCGAGCCCTTGCCGACCTCGCCTTCGAGGGCTATCATGACCGTCGGTTTCCCGAACCTGTCCGCGAGCCTGGAGGCTACTATCCCGATGACGCCGGGGTTCCAGTTTTCTTTCGCAAGCACTATCCCCATGCCGGGGCCGTCCTTCATGAGCTCCAGCGCCTCAAGGAGCGTTTCCTCCTCTATCCGTTGCCGGAGGGAATTCTCCCTGTTGAGCTCTCCGGCAAGGGAGGCCGCCTCCTTCGCATCATCGGTGACGAGGAGCCTTAGAGCGGTCATGGCGCTACCGAGCCTTCCGGCGGCGTTTATCCTTGGCGCAAGCTGGAAGGCGACCGAGTCGGCGTCAAGCCTCCCTGGCTTTATCGCGGAAGCTTCGACGAGGGCCTTCAAGCCCAGTCTTGCCCCGCCTGAGAGCTCCTTAAGTCCGTAGCTTACGAGTATCCTGTTCTCGTCCATGAGGGGGACGAGGTCGGCTATGGTGCCGACTGCCACGAGATCGAGGTAGCGCTTGAGGTTCGGCTCCTCTTTCCTCGCAAACCCGCCGGTCTCCCGGAGACGCGCCCGAAGAGCGATCGCGAGATTGAAGGCGACACCCACGCCCGCGAGGAGCTTGAAAGGAAACTCGCACCCCTTCTGCTTGGGGTTAAGGACCGCGAGCGCGCCCTCGGGCGCGCCTTTTTCGAGTTCGTGGTGGTCGGATACTATGCAGTCGAGCCCTATGGAGCGCGCGAACGCGAGCTCCTCGTGGTTCGATACCCCGCAGTCGACGGTGATGACGAGTGAGGCCCCGCCCTCCTTGAGCTTACCGAGGGCCGCGGAATTCAGCCCGTAGCCTTCGGTCTTCCTGCACGGTATATAGCACTCGACCTCGGCCCCTATCTCTCTCAAAAACAGGTAGAGGAGCGCGGTCGATGTCGTGCCGTCGACGTCGTAGTCGCCGTATATGGCTATCTTTTCTCTCCCCTCGACGGCCTTAAGGATGCGTTCGACGGCCTTGCCCATGTCCTTCATGAGGAACGGGTCGTGCAGGTCCTTGAGCTCGGGCCTCAAAAAAGAAGAGGCCTTGTCAGGTTCGACAAGGCCCCTGTTTATCAACAGCTGCGCGGTAAGGGGCAGTATGTCAAGCTCCTTACCGAGGACCTCCTGTAGCTCTATATTGGCCGGGTTTACCTTCCAACGCTTCTTCATTGTCCGTCCAGCCCTGCGTTCGAAAGACCCCTCGCCGGGGAAAAAAGCCCTTTCTCAGGGTGTTTTTCGCCCGCAAAAGAACACCAGCAAGGTTTGTTCAAGGCGGTGATATTTTACAGGCAAACAAAAAAGAGGTCAAGCATTCATTTCCCACGGGAAATGGGCCTGACCTCTGTCGGTATTATAGCAAAAAACAACGGAAAACAACAGCTTATACTCAGGGCAAAGGCCGCCTAACGCGGGAAGCCCTCGAGTATCCTCGATAGCGTCACCGGGTCGAGGTGCTCGTGCATAAGCGGGACTATCGTCGGGTTCTCTACCTCTGATAGGACCTCTTTCCTTATGACCGAGATGAAGGGACGGACCACCTCAGGGTCGAACTGCCTGTTGTAGTGGTCCTTGACCTCGTCTATCGCCTCCCTGAAGGAGAGGCGCGGCCTGTAGGGCCTGTCGGTCGTCATGGCGTCAAAGGCGTCCACAAGCGCCATGATCCTCGCCCCCAGGGGGATGTCGCTCTTCTTGAGCCTGTCCGGGTACCCGGACCCATCGACCTTCTCGTGGTGGTTCCTCGTCATCATGGGGATGCCCTTCCAGGGGAACTTTATCCTGGAGAGTATCTCGTATCCGATGACCGGGTGGGAGTTAAGCTCCTTGCATTCGTTGCTGGTCAAGGGGGAGGCCTTGTTTATTATGGACTTGTCGACCGCGATCTTCCCTATGTCGTGGAGGAGCCCGGAGATCCTTATCCCCTCTATATCGTCTGCCGACCAGCCCATCTCCCGCGCCACGGCCGCCGAGTACGACGAGACCCTGTGCGAGTGGCCCTTGGTGTAGGCGTCCTTTGCGTCTATGGCCGCGGCGAAGGCGTGGATGGTGTCGTAGTAGATGCGCCTCAGGTTCTCATAGAGCCCCTTGTTCTCGTTGTACCTGTACATGAGCCTCATAAGGAGCGTGTGGCTGTGGAGGCTGAAGGAGATGTGCTGGGCCATGACGGATAAAAGCTGATAGTCGTAAAGGGTATAGTCCTCGCCCGAGAACTTGTCCGACATGGCGATGAGCCCGAGGAGCTCGTCCTTTACTATGAGGAAGGCGAGCACCCTCGCCCCGAGCCTTTCTAAAAACTCTCTGCCCGGGCCGAGAAGGGCGATTACAGGGTCGGCGGATTTAAGGTCTATGGGCTTGTTGTTCCTTATTATCGCCGTTGCCGCGTCCTTGCCGATCTTGAGACCCGCGCCCCTGACGTCCGTGAGACCCTTCGACGCTATCTGCGTAAAAAGGCCGTCGCTCTGGTCGTACTGGAAGACTATCCCTTTTGACGCGGAGAAGGTCCCCATCACCATGTAGAGCGAGGACTTTACGACCCTCGTAAAGTCCTTGGGCGAGGTTATCTCCTCGCCTAGCTCGGCGAGCGTGTTGAGATTGAAAAGAAGCCTCTCGAGGCTTAAATCGACTCCTGACATCCAGACCTCCGTAAGATCAAGCGAACGCGGCGCAACCCGGCTACAAAGACACCCCGTCGCAGGACGCGCTTTCTTTGAGCGCGTCTTCCTCGTTATCGTACACCCGTATGTGCCTCGTGAGACCCACTATGTGGAATATCTGGAAATTTACGTCCTTAAGCCCCGAAAATACCACGGCGCCCTTCCCCTTTATCTTCTCGATTATGCCTATGAGGATGGATACGCCTATGGAGTTGACGAGGTCCGTGCCGGAAAAGTCGATGACTATCTTTTTGAAACCCTTCTCGAGGAACGCGTCGCACATCTCCTCGAGTTTTTCGCCTTCTATGTCGTTTATGTAGTTGTCCGCGTAGACGACGACGCTCGTGCCGGTCTCCCTGTGCTTATGCCTCACTGCCACCTGTCTCTCCTTTTTTGATGAGATATTTTACGAGGACTATCCTGGCTCCGCCGTTGATGCGCTCCAGCCTGACCTCGTCCATGAGACCCTTCATGAGCTCGAACCCCCAGCCGCGCTTCCTCGGCAGGTCTGTCTCGGCGCTCGCCCCGGAGGCCGCCG
Organism: Deltaproteobacteria bacterium; assembly: GCA_016218095.1. Classification (GTDB taxonomy): domain Bacteria; phylum Desulfobacterota; class GWC2-55-46; order GWC2-55-46; family GWC2-55-46; genus GWB2-55-19. Next base: position 7,760 of record JACREV010000184.1, read on the forward strand.
CGGGGGAGTCGAAGTCGACGCCCCCGTTCTGGACGTGGATGGTCAATCTGTCGCCTCCGGCGACGAACCGGAGGAACACCTTGCCGGCCTTCACCTTGCTGTGCTCGAAGGCGTTGATGCAGGCCTCGACGAGCGCGGCCTTTATCTGGCCTATGGCGTTGTCGCCGAAGCCCATCTCGGTCCCTATCTCCTCGACCGCCTTGACCGCCACGAGCTCGGCCTTTGTCGAGGAGGGGAGCACCACCTCGAACTCCTTCATCGGGAGTATCTTGTCGTCGCGTTTGAGCCTTTCGGAGGCGGAGGCGTCCTCGAGGGATTCCCTTATGAGGTTCAGCTGGACCGAGTCGCTCGTGTGTACCCCTTCCCCCTCGAGCCTCTTTTGCGCCTCGGCGGTAAAGCCGTCCCTGCCGACGAACCAGCGGACTATCCTCGTTGTCCTGAAGTTCTCCTTGAGTATCTGTCCCCTTCTGAGGAAGTTCTCGACGTCCCCGATGTTCACCGGAGAAGGAGAGTCCTTTACGGCCGTCATCCAGACGACCTCGTTGCCGGCGTCATACCTGCCGTTCGCGAACCCGTGGGCTATTATTATCGCCGGGCCTGTCTCGCCCTTCTCCCAGCGGGAACTGTCGAACGAGCCTATTATCTCCGGAAGGGCGAGGTCCTCGGAGTCCTTCCTCTCGCCGGGCTTCCAGCCGCCGTTCCTGGAGGTCAAGGAGAACGCCTGGTTCCTGAAGAGTATCTTCATGAGCTTCTGTCCGTTGAACGACCTGAGGGCCGCCCCGGCGTCCTCTTTAAGGCGGCCCCGCACCCTCGCCCCCCGAGCGATGAAGCCCTCCTTGAGCGCCTCCCTCGTGAAAGAGGTCCTGAATTCGTCCGCGCCCCTCCCCTTTATCCTCGTCTCAAACATGTATGAGACGAAGTCGGCTGTCGTCGAGTCGCCCGCCCATTTGACCGACCCCAATGCGAACTCCGCAAGCCCTTCAGCGGCGAGCGACGAGGCGGCCTTCGAGAACTCGTCTTCCGAGAGCCTGAACCTCTCGCGGAGGTCTTCCCCGGAGACCGCGCGGTCGTCAGCGCGCGCGCCCCCCGCCCCGATGAGCGCGTAGAGCATACGGAGCTCCGAGGGGCCCTTAAGCTTCAAAGACGATTTCAGGGCGAATGCGATGTTGCCCTCGAAGACCTCGTCGGAGTAGAGCTCGACAAAGGACTTCAGGTCTTTAAGGTCCCTTCCTCCCTTGAGCGCGGCCCAGACCATCGACTTCATGTACATGGGGTTGCCGCCGAGCTTCATCGCGGCAAGCGAGAGTATTTCGGTGTCAAAAGCGATATTGCGGGACCGGCAGAGCTCGGCCATCATCGCGACCGACGTATCCGCGTCGAGCCCGTCGAGGGACATCCGCTCCACCGAGCCGAGGAGCCCGCCTTCGAGGAAGGCCCTCGTGGAGCTCGCGGCTATAAACGGGAACGACCCCGAGTTGAGGGATTCGGCGAGCTCCCTTTCTATCGAGGGTCCTGGGTGGCCGGAAGGGCGCAGGGACTCTCCGATATCGTCGAGCATGAGGTAGACCGGGGTCCCCGTGCGCCTCGTCATGAGCTCTATGGCGCCGAGCGCGTTCCTTAAGACCGCGGTCTTATCATTGCTCCTCTTCGCCTCCCTGTGTATGAGCGTGAAATCCAGGAGGCCGAATGCGTCCTCGTCGAAGAGGATCCTCTCGAGCCTCTCAAGCGACGTCTCGTTCCTCACGAGGTCCGGCTCCCTTTTCCTGAACGCGAGGTATTGCTTTATGAATTCCTTGAGATAGTCCTCCGCAAAGGCCTCGGGGTCAAGCGGGCCCTTGAACTGGTAATAGACCGGAACGACGCGCGAGTGCGACCAGAAGAGCTCCCTGTGGATGCGCCTTAGGACCTCGGTCTTGCCCGTCCAGCGTTTGCCGGCGAGGAATACGTTGGGGGCCCTGCGCTCTGCGGAGGCCCTCGCGAGGACGTCCCCTATCTCCCGCGTCCTTCCGAAGAACTCGGCGTCAGGGCATATGGCGAAGAGCGTCCTATCTTTCATAGACCACTACCCTGTTCTTGCCCATCCTCTTTGCGCTGTACATGGCGGAGTCCGCCCTGTGTATGAGCTCGTCAATGTGGCTCGCGTCCGTCGGGAACTCGGCTACCCCGAGGCTTATGGTCGGGGTCTTGCCGGAGATCCCGGCGAGTTTGAGCTCCTCGACGCCCTTCCGTATCCTCTCTGCTATGACGAAGGAGTCCTTCTTGTTCGTGTGCGGCAGTATCACGGCGAACTCCTCGCCGCCGTATCTCGCGACGACGTCCATCGAGCGTACGGCGTCCCTTATGGCGCGGGCGACCCCCTTCAGTACCTCGTCCCCCATGATGTGGCCGTACGTGTCGTTATAGGACTTGAAGTTGTCTATGTCTATCATGAAGGTCGAGAAGCACTCGCTGTGCCTCTTTACCCTCTCGACCTCCTCGAAAAGCCGCTCCCTGAAGTACCTCCTGTTGAAAAGGGTGGTGAGCGGGTCGGTCATGGAGAGCATCTTAAGCTCTTCGCTCATCGAGTAATAAGCGCCGCGCTCAAGCGCGATCGATGCGTAGTTGGCGAAGGAGAGCAAAAGGTGAAGGTCCTCTTCGGAGAATACCTCTCCGGATATCTTGTCCGATACGTTTATTACGCCGATGACGCGGGTTTCTATCTTCAACGGGATCGAGATGAAGGACTTGGTCTTGTAGACGGGCCTGTTCCGCCAGGACGGGACCTCGGACTCTATGTTCCTGACGACCACGGGGAGCCCCTTGGCCGCTATCGCCCCGGAGATCCCCTCGCCGAGCCTGATCTTTAGGTTGTCGACTATCCTCCTGTCTATGCCCTTCGAGGCCTTGACGGATAGGACCCTGCTCTTGTTGTCGAGTATCATGAGCGAGCCCCTCTCGGCCCTGACAAGCTCGGAAGACTTCGAAAGTATCGTCTCGTAGAGCTCTTCCCTGTCGAGGACCGGGGCTAGCGACTTGTAGACCTCTTCGAGGGCCTGAAAACCTTTGGGGGCGAGGGCCGGCCTTTCGTTCCCTGTCTGGACGATCGGATTCGAGGCGAGGCACTTCAAAAACGACCCCGCGATGTTCTCGACGATGGCCGGGACCGTGAAGACGGACTTCGCGGGTATGGTGACGAGGGAGGATCTGAGGGACTCAAGCGAGTTGTCGCTGAACCCGTAAGGCGCTATCGCTTCAAAGAAGTCCCTGAGCTCCTTGCCCTGGATATATGCCCTGCCGCCGACGACCGCAACGGGCATGTCCTTATCGAGACTGGCCGGGACGGCGAATATGTACTGGTTCATGTGGCACTTGTATATGTAGGGCTTCTTTTTTTCAAGCACCTGCCGCGCGGCGTTCACATAGGTCTCACGGCAAAGCTCTCCCCCCCTCTGCGTGCACTTCACGGCGGCGCAGACCTGGTTTTCGCGGGAAGGCGGGGCAAGCGGGACGCCGTTGCCGTCGTACAATGAAAAAGAGAGGCCGAGGAGCGACGAGAGCCCTTCCTGGAAATTACGCCAGAGCGACAGGTCCAGGGACTCATTTTGGTTCCCGTAAGGTCCGATACTCTTTTCCATGGCCGGTGCGATCACATTAAACCTGCGAGTTTACAAAAAAAATGCCGCCGATACCGGATTAAGGTACAGGGGCAACCTTGCCCTTCAAGACCCGCCATGAGTCCAGTTGTCCGAATTCCAGAGGATCTGGCCCCGCGCCGGGCCTCTTTAAAAAAGATGAGAGAAATTAGTGCCTTCTGAAGAAAAATGCTATTGATTGTACCTCTTTGAATAGCATAAAGAGGCAAAAAATACAATACCTAATTTAAAGAAAAGATGAACTGGGGAGGGCGCGCGAGGAAAAATCGCTTTTAAAACGAAGTGTTATCCGGACAACTCAGGGCGTTTTTGCCGCGGCGGGCCTCGCCTTGTGCCCCTTCCAGAAAAGGAGTATGGGGCTTGCTATAAAGATCGACGAGTAGGTGCCGACGAGCACCCCGACGAGGAGGGCGAGCGAGAAGTCATGTATGACCTCGCCGCCGAAGAAAAAGAGCGCCACAAGGGCGAGGAGGGTCGTAAGCGAAGTGACTATCGTCCTCCTCAAGACCTCGTTTATCGACCTGTTTATGAGGGGGATCAGCTCCTCCTTGGTCCGCTTACGGAGGTTCTCCCTTATCCTGTCGAATACGACGACGGTGTCGGTGAGGGAGTACCCGGCAAGCGTTAGGAGCGCTGTCACGATAAGGAGCGAAAACTCCTTGTTCAATATCCACATGAATCCCATGACAAAGAGGACGTCGTGGAAGGTCGCTATGACCGCCGCGACCCCGAACCTGAATTCGAACCTCCACGCCACATAGATGAGTATGCCTATGAGGGAGATGAGGATCGCCCAGAGGGCGTCCTTCTGGAGCTTCTTGCCGACAGCCGGGCCGACCTCGGAGGTGGAATCTACGGCAAAGGGGTTGTCCGGCAGGCCCTTGGCAAAGACGTCTCCCAATGCCCTCGAGGTCTCGCCGAGGTTCCCTTCGGTCCTCTTGAGCTTCACGAGGAGCTTGTTAGGTTCCGAAAACTCCTGGAGGTTCGCGTCCTTGAAGCCGCTCCCAGCGAGGATCTCCCTCACCTTGTCAATCTCAAGGGGCTTTTCGAACCTGAACTGGATGGCGATGCCGCCCTCGAAGTCGGTGCTTAAGTTCGCCTTGCCGAGCGGGATAGCGACTATGGATATAAGCCCTATTATGGCGAAGATGCCGGATATTATGAAGAGTATCCAGCGCTTGCCGAGAAAGTCTATTTTTGTCTCGCCCCAGATGTCCATCAAACCTCCAAAAGCCTTGACCCTATGTAGTGCCGGGTTGTTTCAGCAACCCCTATATGCTTATCTTCTGCAACCTGAACTTCTCGCTCTGTATGTCGAAGAATACCTTTGTGCCTACGAGCGAGGTAAAGAGGTTTATGAGTATGCCGAGGCTGAGGGAGACGGC
>JACREV010000016.1 GCA_016218095.1 Deltaproteobacteria bacterium
CCGAAAAGGCCAGCTCAAAAAGCGTGAGAAGTCGGCTGAAAACAGAATGCGGTAGTTACCAGGAATTGCCGAGCGTCACTGCTCACCCGTGAATGACCAAGCTATCACTGCTTAATCATTGATATTTTTCTAATTATAAACATTTTGGAAACCCCTGTCAATAGGCATTATAAATATTATTTAGGAGTTGTTCTAAACATGAATAAATAATGGAGCGCCCTTATGAAAATTCATAGGAGATGGAAGGGCGGAAGGGTCCATCCTCTCTCGCGGGGGCAGGACTTCCATAAGGCTTTAAATCCGCGGGGTTTAGAGCCCCCGTTTTGTGAAGTCCGGTTTTAATCCCCCGTGTTCCGTATCGAGGCCCGCCCTCACGCCTGCTTCAGTTGAAAAACGCCGGGAGAGTGTCTTTCACGGGGTCCGGACCGGACGGGGTTCAAGATTCATGAAAAAAAAGGGCGTACGGTCTCTGGAGGGTACGGGTTTTAACGGTGTATGAATGGTGGGCGGTACTGGGATTGAACCAGTGACTTCCACCGTGTGAAGGTGGCACTCTGCCGCTGAGTTAACCGCCCGTGTCTGGATGGGGAAATCTCTTCGATATTATAGTATAGGTTTTTTGTTGTCAAGAAATACCTTGAACAGAAGGCCCTTAAAAGGTTATATTTTTTTCGATGAGGATCATGGGCCTGGACGTCGGGAAGAAGACGATAGGTGTCGCGATAAGCGACGAGAATTCGATAACGGCCCAGCCCTTGAAGACCGTCATGAGGGCCTCCAGGGACAAGGACATGAAGGCGCTCAAGGAGACCATCCGGGAGTTCGAAATAGAGTCTATCGTCGTCGGCCTCCCCGTGAACATGGACGGGACGTACGGGCCGCAGTCGCAACTCGTACTGAAGTTCATAGAGACCCTCAAGACCGAGACCGGGCTCCCCGTGGAACCATGGGACGAGCGCCTCTCGACGATCGCCGTCACAAAGGTCCTCATAGAGGGCGACATCAGCAGGAAGAAGAGAAAAGAGGTGGTCGACAAGATGGCCGCTTCCTACATCCTTCAGGGATACCTCGACAGCAAAAGAAGGCCCTGCTCTTAAGGCCTCCCTCACCCCATGCGCAAGCGTCTCGAAATCATATCGCTCATCCTCGTAATGGCCGCGAGCCTCCTCGCGATACACGTTTATATCACTTTCTTTACCCCGGCGTCCCGCGACTCGTCCGTCAAGCTCATCTATGTCCAGAAGGGGACGAGCTTCAGGGTCGTCGCATCGAACCTTGAAAAGGCTGGGGTCGTAAAGGACTCGGACAGCCTGGTATGGGCGGCGTCCCTCCTCGGGGCGTACAAGAAGATAAAGGCCGGGGAGTACGAGCTCATGGCCACGATGACCCCGATGGAGGTCCTCGAGATACTCATAAAGGGCAGGGTAAAAAGGCACCTCGTGACCATACCCGAGGGGTACAACGTCCGCGAGGTCGCGCTCGTCATGGGCGCGGCCGGGCTCGCGGACCCCGATGAGTTCGTCAAGCGTTCGTCTGACGCGAGACTTGTCGCGTCGCTCGGGCTCGAGGGAGAGACGCTCGAAGGCTATCTCTTCCCGGACACGTACGAGTTCACCAGGGGCATGGGGACTGACGAGATGATAGCGAGGATGGTCGAAAAGTTCAAGGCCGTATACTTCCCCGATTTCAGCGAGCAGGCTAAAAAGGACGGGCTCTCCATGAGAAAGGTCCTGACGCTCGCCTCCATCATCGAAAAAGAGACCGGCGCGCCGGAAGAGCGTCCGCTCATCTCGGCGGTATTCAGGAACAGGCTCAAAAAAGGGATAAAGCTGCAGAGCGACCCAACGGTCATATACGGCATAAAGGGCTTTGACGGGAACCTCACGAAGGCGCACCTTGTTGCAAAGACGCCTTATAATACCTACGCCATTTATGGGCTCCCGCCCGGGCCGATAGCCAATCCGGGAAGGGAATCTATTGCGGCGGCGCTCAACCCCGCGAAAGAGGAGTTTCTCTACTTCGTCTCAAGAAACGACGGCACGCACTTTTTCTCCAAGAGCCTGAAAGAGCACAATAACGCGGTGAACCGGTTTCAGAGGGCGGCAAAAAATATGGAAAAGGGTTAAAAAGTTTTTTAATCCCCCTTAGAAAGAAACCTTTCGCTAACTGCCCTCTCGTTATAATACGCTCTGATTTTCAAGACACTGGATTCCCGCTTGAAACATGCGGGAATGACGGTGTTATAAATGTTTTTGCATGTCATTCCCGAGGCTTTTATCGGGGATCCAGTCCTAAAAAATTTGACGATCATGCAGACATGCTGGTTATGAAAAGGTCTCCTTAGAAAAGGGGGTATGGCGCTAAAAATTCGTTTGTTGTCATTGCGAGGGGCGTAAGCCCCGAAGCAATCTCCGGGGTATGACCACTGAAAAATGAGATTGCTTCGCTCCGCTCGCAATGACAGACATGTTGTTAGAATATCTCCCCCTTAAACCCGCTCGACTTCGTCACCCTCCCCTCTGAATCGACTATCACGCCTTCGACATCCGGGAGCCTTTCTATGAGCTCCATCCCGGCTTCAGGCCCCATGACGAATACAGCGGTCGAGAGCGCGTCGGCGAGCGTCGGGTCCTTTGCGATAACCGTCGCAGATTGTGTGCCTTCCGCGGGAAAGCCGGTCCTCGGGTCTAATATGTGGTGGTATCTTCTGCCGCCTATCTCGAAGAACCTCTCGTAGTCCCCTGAGGTCGCAACAGCCCCGTTGTATACGCTCGCCCTTCCGAGGAGATGTTTCTTCCTCGGGTGCTGGATCCCTATGGAGAAGGGCTCTTTTTCATCCTCCTGGAAAACAGCCATGTCTCCGCCGGCGTGTATTATGCCGCGCGCTACACCCTCTCTTTTAAGCGCATCGACGGCCTTGTTTACGATGTACCCCTTGGCAACGCCGCCGAGGTTCAAGGACATCCCTTTTCTCTTGAGCCCGGCCTTTGAAGCGGCTTCATTTATTTCGATCGCCCTGTAGTCGACGAGCGGGAGGACCTTTGCTATCTCCTCATTCGTTGGCACTACCCCTTTTTCGCCCGAATACCCCCATAGGTTTCCGAGGGCGCCGACGGTCGGGTCGAACGCGCCGTTCGAGAGCTCCGCTACGCGAACGGCGGTCTTCAGCACCTCAATCGTTGATGGCGAGACCTGGACAGACTCACCCGCGTTCTTTGAGATCCTCGATACGTCGCTACCGCCCTTGTAAGCGCTGAATATCTCCTCAAGCCTCTGTATCTCGGTGAAGGCCGCCTCTGCGGCCCTATCGTACCTCTCTTCCGCCCCCTCCATGATGGTGACCTGGACGATAGTCCCCATAAGGGCGCGGCTGTAAGTGACGGATTCTTTCTGTCGGCTCTTGAAAAGAGATACGGCGAGGATGGAGAGTACGGATAGGACGATGAGCGCGTAGGCTATCTTCTTTTTGGGGTCCATGGCGAACGCAAATTAAAAAAGGCCGGGCTTTCTCCCGAAAACCCGGCCTTTGTTTTTTATTTATGAGGCTCCGTCGATGCCCGGTCAGAACTCCTCTTCGTCGGATTCTGACCGCTCCATGATGCCGAGCCCCGACTCTTCCTCGTACCTGACCCCTTTTATCTTCTGCTCGCGCTCGTTCTTTGACTGGCACTCGACGCATACGCGGGTAAAGGGCAGGGCGCGGAGCCTGTCTTCGGCTATCGGCTCGCCGCACTCCTCGCACGCGCCGTAAGAAGCGTCCTTTATGCGCTCGAGGGCGTCTTCTATCTCTGAGAGCTTGTCGCGGTCGCGGTCCCCGAGCATGAGCGTGAGCTCCCTCTCCCTTTCGTTCGAGGCGATGTCGTATATATCCCCTATCTCGTGCTTGAGGACGTTCGACTCGCTCTTTACCTTCTGGGTGACCTCCTGGAGTATCTTGGCCTTGGCGTCCAGGAGCTTCTGGGTTATCTCTTTCTTGAACGGGACCTTCGATTTCGGTTTCTCGGGCGCCTTTGCCTTGGGTGCTGTTTTGCTCATGACCTTTTCTGAAGAGGGTTTCTTTACAGAGACCTTCTCGGACCTTGGGGTTGTCTCCCTTTTTGCGGGGGAAGTTGCGGTTTTCTTTGTCTTATTAGTTGTCTTCGGCATAAGAAGCAAGTATACAGTTTTTTAAAACGATGTCAATATTTTTGTCATTATTTAACAAAAACAGGCACTTAACCCTGAACAACCCTGCCATTTTAAAAAATCCAAAGGAAAATCAGGCCCTTTGGCCCCAATAGGCCTGTTGACAGGGTCTCCCCCGTTAATATAGAATATCGGTTTCCCATCTAAAATGCTTTGCCTCAAGGGAGGGCGTTATCAAGTACGATTGCGTGGTGATAGGCGGCGGACACGCCGGGTGCGAGGCCGCCCTCGCCTCTGCACGGATGGGGCTCTCCACCCTCCTCGTCACCATGAACCTCGACACCATCGGCCAGATGTCCTGCAACCCGGCGATCGGCGGCATAGCCAAGGGCCACCTGGTAAAGGAGATAGACGCGCTCGGCGGAGAGATGGCGAAGGCGATAGACGACGCCGCCATACAGTTCAGGACTCTCAACGACTCGAAGGGCCCGGCGGTGCGGGCAACGCGCGCGCAGGCAGATAGATCAGCCTACAGGCAGAGGATGAAGTCCGTTGTCGAGAAGACTGAAGGGCTCCATCTCAGACAAGGTGTCGTGGAGTCCCTCATAGTTGAAGCGGGCCGCGCAACGGGCCTTAAACTCAACGACGGGGAGGTCATCACTGCAAGGGCCGTCATCGTCACGACAGGCACGTTCTTAAAGGGGCTCATCCACATCGGCCTGCTTAATTACCCCGGCGGCAGGGCCGGGGATTCCGCGTCCACGGTCCTCTCGGATTCCCTAAGGTCGCTCGGCCTTTCGATGGGGCGGCTTAAGACCGGCACATGCCCGAGGCTCGACGGAAGGA
>JACREV010000186.1 GCA_016218095.1 Deltaproteobacteria bacterium
CCTCCTCGCCGTTCATTATGTGCCGGTTAAGGACGTAGTTGAGTTCGACCGCCCTTTTTCTCAAGGCGCTCGCCTCTATCACCTGCGAGTACTTCTGGCTCATCCCGCCGACCAGCATGTATATTATGGGGAGCTGGATAAAAAATAGGATAATAAGAAACAAATAACTGCCCAGGAACCTGGACTTCACTGAATGCAGATCCATAACACAACCTCCGGCTTTAGCTTTATAAGGATCAGGCGACCGCGTTAAGCTGATGCCCCAGGGCATCCCTCTCCGTGCTGGTAAGTATCTTTGATACGTCGAGGAGTATTATGAGCCTTCCCTCGAGCTTGCCGACCCCTCTTATGTAGTCTGACTCGGCCCCGGTGACGATGGCAGGCGGCGGCTCGACGGTGTCCGACGGAAGCCTTAGCACCTCGGAGACCGCGTCCACCTTAAGGCCCACGGTCCTGTTGTCGACGTCGACGACTATTATCCTCGTCTCGTTCGTCCTCTCGTCGGCCGGGAGGCCGAAGCGCTTCCTGAGGTCAAGGACCGGAATGACCCTGCCCCGCAAATTGATCACGCCCTCGACGAAGTCCGGGGTGCGCGGCACCCGGGTGAGCTCCATGTGCCTTATGATCTCCTGCACCCTCAGTATGTCGAGGGAGAACTCTTCGTTCCCCAGCCTGAAGGTCACGAGCTGGAGCACCTCCTTGGAATCGAAATCCTTTTTTATGTCCATCGTTACGCCTCCTCAAAAGTTCGGGGGATAAAAAACGTGGTTGATTTTAGCCGTTATATTTGTTTTCGGCGGTTTGAAAAAAAACTTGACATTTTATTTCATGAAGACGTACGCGGAAAATGCAGTCGGGGAATGGAAGGGCGGCCGGAGAACGGGGCTGGAAGTGCGGACAAAGCGCACTCTGAGGCTCTAAAGACCGGGATCCGTTCAGTCAACAAATGAGCCGTGGACGAGGAGTCAAGGAGCAGGGACCGGGGAGCGAGTCGTGCTTTTTTGCAGGCATTTGGCCGAGCTTTTAAACCGGAGGGGAGACGGACTTGGCGGATCAACCGGCTATATGGGTACGTCGCCGTTCATGATCATTATGTCCACCCTCCTGTTCTTGGCCCTGCCGGTCGGCGTATCGTTGGTGTCGACGGGCCTGTACTCGCCGTGGCCTACGGCGGAAAGCCTTGTCGGGTCGAAGGAATGGGCGTCGATGAAGTATTTGAGGACCTTTAGCGCCCTCGCGCTGGATAAGTCCCAGTTGGTCGGGAACCTCTCCGTGTTCATGGGGATGTTGTCGGTGTGCCCCTCGATCCTCACCTGGCTCGGCATGTCCTTCAATACGGCGCCTACTTCGGAGAGGACCTCGTAGCCGCCCTCGGCTATCTCGTCCGTCGACGGCTCGAAGAGGCTCGTCTCGGAGATCCTTATGACTATCTTCTGGTTGTCTACTATGAAGGTGAGCTTCTTTTCCTTCTCGAGGTCGCTCAACGCGGTCTGGATCTTCTTGTAGTTTCCGGCGTTCACGTCCTTGAACTCGGTAGCGATCGACGGCCTCTGCTCCCTGACGAACCTCGGCCCCTCCTGCATCTTCGTCGAGGTGTAGAGGGAGGGGTTGAAGGAAACTGCGAGAGATTCGCTCAATATCCTGAACTTGCCCTCGTTCACCGACGACATGGCGTACATGGAGGTGAAGAACGCGAAGAGGAGGGTTATGAAGTCGGCGTAGGAGACGAGCCAGCGCTCGTGGTTCTCGTGCTCCTCGTGCCTCTTTTTCCTTGCCACGGGTGTGCCCCTCTCGTAAAGGCCCTCTCTCGTATTGTTATTTCTTCTTCTCAGAGTCTCTAAGGAACCCCGAGAGCTTCTCTTCCACGCGCCTCGGGTTCTCTCCGTCGGATAGCGAGATGAGCCCCTCGATGATCATCTCTTTAACGATGACCTCCTCGCGGATCTTGTGCTTCATCTTCCCGGCGATAGGGAGCCAGAGGAGGTTCGCGGTGCCGACTCCGTAGACCGTGGCGACGAACGCCACCGCTATGCCGGAGCCGAGCTTCGATGGGTCGGCGAGGTTCTCCATCACGTGTATTAAGCCCAAGACCGCCCCGAGTATGCCTATCGTCGGGGCGTAGCCGCCGGCCGACTCGAAGACCTTCGCCGAGGAGAGATGGTATTCCTCGGCGTACTGTATCTCTATCTCCAATATCTCCCTCGTGAGCTTCGGCTCCGTGCCGTCGACCACGAGCTGGAGGCCCTTTTTCAGGAACGGGTCGTCGATCTTTTTCAAGCGTGTCTCGAGCGCCAGGAGCCCGTCCTTCCTCGCGATACCCGCGAGCTCGGAGATGAGCCTTATGAGCGCCTTCGGGTCGGCCTTATGGTTGAAGAAGGCGAGCCTGGCGTTCTTCAGCGCCAGGATGAACGTATTAAGCGAATAGTTGACGCAGACCGCCCCGACCGTCCCGCCGAGGACGATTATAGCGGCCGTCACCTGCATTATCGAGTGAAGGGAGCCGCCCTCGAGGACCTGGCCGCCTATGATGGCGCCGAAGCCGAGGATTATGCCTATGACTGTTAATATGTCCATAAAGAGAAGGCCTGGCTTCCAGTGCCTAAATGGTTGCTTGAAAAAATAAATTATTCAGGTTTCAAATAAGCTCCAGATGCGAGGCGCTGACAAGAGGAATGAGGCGTACTCTTTTGTACGCCTCAGTTACTCGCTTTGAAGCCAACAAAGCAGATGGACTTATTCGAGGCCTGTCAAATCATGTTGACTATCTCGCCGGCTATATGGTCGAGAGGCACGACCTTGTCCGCGAGCCCCGCGTCGACGACAGCCTTCGGCATGCCGTAGACCGTGCAGGTCTCCTCGCTCTGGACAAGGGTCTTGCCGCCCTTCTCCTTAATAAGCCTCATGCCCTCTCTCCCGTCGTGTCCCATGCCGGTAAGGATCACGCCGAGGGACCTGCCGGGATAGCATTCGGCGACCGACGACATCGATACGTCCACGGAAGGCTTGTAGACCGAGCCGAAGGGCTCGTTGTTGATCTCCACGCTGAAATCGAACGTCCCGCGCCTCTTCACCCTGGTCTGGGAGCCGCCCGGGGTCAGGAGCACGCGCCCGGCCTTTATCGTCTCGCCGTTCTCGGCCTCCTTCACCTCGAGGCCGCAGAGGTCGTTCAGCCTCTCGGCGAACGCGCCGGTAAATGCCCTCGGCATGTGTATGGCGACGAGAAAAGGCGTGGAAAGGTCGGAGGGAAGATGCGAGAGCACCTCCTGGATCGCCCTCGGCCCGCCGGTCGACGCCCCTATGGCCACGAAGGCTATCTTCTGGGTCGCGAAGCTCCTCTTCGACGGCATCGGCGCCGGAATACGCGCCGCCTCGGGCTTTTTGAACCCGGTCAGGCCCATGAGCCTGTTCTTTTTGAGCGAGACCGCCTTTACCTTGGCGATGAGCTCCTCCTGTATCTTTATCATGTCAAAGGACGAGGTCGAGAGGTTCTTCGAGATGTAATCCGCCGCGCCCTTATCGAGCGCCTCGAAGGTCGCCTTCGCCCCCTCTTTGGTAAGGGAGCTCACCATGATTATGGGCGTGGGCGCCTTCTCCATTATCGCCTCCGTCGCTTCCAACCCGGTCATCCTCGGCATCTCTATGTCCATCGTGATGACGTCCGGGTTCAAGGAGAGCGCGAGCTCAACACCTTCGGCGCCGTCCCTGGCCGTCCCTATGGCCTCGATGCCGGGGTCCGTCTCGAGCATCTGCTTTATGACGCGGCGCATGAAGGCCGAATCGTCGACTATAAGCACCTTTATCTTCTTCCCTGTCATATCCCTACCCCTGGCTTAAAATGCGTACGACCTCTGGACCGCCTGCAAAAGCCCGGCGAGGTCGAGTATCAGTATCACGTTGCCGTCGCCGGTGATGCACGCCCCGGCTATGCCTTCGGTGCCCTTCAAGTACTCGCCCATCGACTTCATCACTATCTCCTCCTGGCCGTGGAGCCTGTCGACGAGTATCCCGAACCTCTTCTCCCCTATGCCGATGAGGACTATGTACCTCCACTCGGACTTATGCGATGAGACATTTCCGGAGACGAGCTCGCCGAGCCTCACCACGGGATAGACCCTGTCCCTTATCTGGATGACCTCTTTGCCGTCGACGGTCTTGATATCGCTGTCCGTGACCCTGATGTTCTCGATGACGGTGGAAAGGGGTATGCCGTAGACCTCCCCGCCCGCGTCGACCGTCAGCGCCTGGATGATGGCGAGCGTCAGGGGGAGGCTGAAGGTAATCCTGGTGCCCTTTCCCACCTCCGAGTCGATGTCGATGGAGCCGTTTATCCTCGTGATATTGGTCTTCACGACGTCCATGCCGACGCCGCGCCCCGAGATGTTGCTCACCTTCTTGGCCGTGGAAAAACCGGGGATGAATATGAGGTTAAGCGCGTCCTTGTTGGACAATTTAGCGGCCTCGTCCTCGGTCAGGAGCCCCTTCTCAACGGCGGACTTCTTGATATGGGCGGGGCTCATTCCGCGCCCGTCTTCCGCGACGGACACTATGATGTTCCTCCCCTCCTGATAGGCGGAAAGAGAGACCGTGCCGCACCTGGGCTTGCCCGCGGCGACCCTCTCCTCCGGGGTCTCCATGCCGTGGTCGAGGGCGTTCCTTATGAGATGTACGAGCGGGTCGCCGAGTTCCTCGATGACCGTCTTGTCGAGCTCTGTCTCCTCGCCGCTTATGACGAGCTCCACTTCCTTGCTGTTCTGCCTGGCAAGGTCCCTTACCATCCTCGGGAATTTATTGAAGACCTTGGCTATGGGCTGCATCCTCATCTTCATGACCGCGAGCTGGAGGTCGGTCGTGACGAGATCGAGCTGGGCTATGCCCTCGTTCATGTGGGAGACGAGATCGCCGTCTACGGCGGTCTCAGAGAGCTTGGAGCCGAGGCGCATGAGCCTGTTCCTCGAAAGTACGAGCTCTCCGGCGAGGTTCAAGACCGCGTCAAGCCTTTCTATGTCGACCCTTATCGACTGCTCCTTCGCCCCGCCCTCTTCCTTCTGCTGTTTCGCCTCGGCCTGCGGTTTTGCCTCGGGCCTGGGGAGTTCGACCACCTTCTCCGCGGCCGTGGACGCCTTCGGGGTCTCGGCCTCTGCCACGGGCTCGCATTCCGCGGCCTTTGCCTCGTCTACCGGCCCTGTGGCCTTTGCCTCTACCTCTAACGTCCGGGCCTCGGCGGTCGCCGCCGCCTGCTCGGGTTTATCGGCCTCGCCTGCCTGATCCGCCTGGCTTGCGCTCAAGATCCCCGACAGAGATAAAATAATCCCGGAGGTATCTTCGTTCCTGCCGTTCCTCTCCCTTATATTGTTGAGGATGACCTTTATGAGGTCGACGGACTCGAGTATCGCGTCCATGACCCCGGCGTCAACGGACATCTCGCCCTTCCTGAGCTTATTCAGCACGTCCTCGGTCACGTGCGTGACCTCGACCATCTGCTGGAAGCCCAGGAAGCCCGCCGCGCCCTTTATCGTGTGTATCGACCTGAATATGTCGTTCAGTAGCCCGGTGTCGCCCGGGTTCTTCTCGAGCTCGATGAACTTCTGGTCGAGCGACTCGAGCCCCTCGGACGCCTCGGCGATAAAGTCGTTTATTATATCGTCCATCTCGTCGGACGGAAAAGACATACTGCCTCCGGTGTGTTCTCGCCTGGGACCCTATGCCCCGAGCTCTTTAAGGAGCCTGTCGACCACGTCCTGGTTCATGGGCTTCTCAGGCGGCGCCTCAGAGGCCCCGTTGCCCTTCCCGGGGGTCTCGAGCCCGAAGCTCAAGGCCATCTCAAGGAGCTTGGATTCGACGACCGCAAGGGAGCTTATGACCTTCCTGAGTTTCTGTCCCGAGAGGTCGTGGAAGGACATATTGGTGAATATGTCCATCAGCTCGGTCTTGGTCTTCTCGTGGATGGCGCCGAGCTCCTTTATGAAGCCCAGGCCCTTTGCGGAGTCTCCTCCGGGGAGGCTCCCCGCCCACTGGGTGACGGATTCAAGCACCGCGTGCATCCTGTCCTGCTCGGTCATGAGCCCTTCGAGTATGGACATGATGTTATTCGCGGCGTTCTCGAGGTCCCCTGTCACGGCGGCTATCTGGTTCGATGCCTCGGGGAACCGCTCGGTCCCCGCCTTTACCGTGGTCTCAAGCGTGTCAATCCCCCTCCTCGTCTTGTCTACGAACTGGGCGAGGTTGGAGAGCTCCTCTTTTATCTTGGACATTACATCGTTCCAGTTCCTGGCTTCCATTATGCGATTTCTCCTTTCAGCGTCCTACCTGGGTGTTTTTTGGTTGTTATTGCGGAGTGGCCTTGAGCTTTTCGAGTATGAGGTCGATCCTCTCCTTGAGCGCCGCGGCGGTAAAGGGCTTGACTATGTAGTTGTTCACGCCCGCGGCTACGGCCGTCACGACGTTCTCCTTCGCCGCCTCGGCGGTGACCATGAGGACCGGCGTTTCCTTGAGCTCGGGGTCCTGCCTTATCGCCTTCAGAAGCTCTATGCCGGGCATGTTCGGCATGTTCCAGTCCGTGACCACGAAGTCGAACTTTGCGGATTTCAACTTTTCCAGCGCGGTCGAGCCGTCGTCGGCCTCGTCGACGTTCGTATACCCTATCTCCTTGAGGATGTTTTTTATGATCCTCCGCATCGTCGAGAAATCATCCACTACGAGTATCTTCATGTTCTGGTCGTACATCTGGATCCTCCTCCTGAACTTTAGCTTGAAATGACGTCTTCCTTATATGAGCTTTTCTATCTCGTACAGGAGCCTCTGGGGCGTGATGGGTTTGGAGAGATATGTGTTCACGCCCGCCTCCATGCCCATTTTCCTGTCATGGTCGCCGGATTCGGTAGTAATCATTATTATTGGCAGTTCCTGGTATTCCGGCTGGCCGCGCAGGCTCCTTGAGAGCTCGAAGCCGTCCATCTGCGGCATGTTGAGGTCCGTGACCACGAGGTCCACCGGGTTCGAGGCCATCACCTCCAGGGCCTCTATGCCGTTCGAGGCGCCGATTATCTTGTACCCCCTCTCCCGGATTATGTACGATAGGAGCTTTCGAGTTGTCTCGCAATCGTCCACGATCAGAATTTTCTTGTCGATAGCCATTGGCAGACCCCTATACTTTTTGGTATACGACCGAGCGTTCTATGGATACCGGCCTGAAAAGCCTTGTGATATTGTGAAGCGTCTCCGAGAAACCTACGAACAGATACCCGCCCTTGTTCAGGCTGTCGTAGAGGTGCGTCACGGCCTTTTTCTTTGAGGCGTCGTCGAAGTAAATGAGGACGTTCCTGCAGAAGATTATGTCCATGCCCCTTATCATCCTCGTCTCAATCGAATCGACGAGATTGACCTTCCTGTACTTCACGACGTCCCTCACCTTTCTGGCGACCGTGTACGACTCGGGGCCGCTCGGGACGAAGTACTTGCCGAGGAAGGTCTCGGGCGTGTTCCTTAGCGAATACTTCTCATAGACCGCGGTCTCGGCCGATTTCAGCACCCTGTCGCTTATGTCGCTCCCGAGCACCTCTATGCCGAACCCCCTGGCGCTCAAGTCCTCAATGAGCATCATCGCCAACGTGTAAGGCTCCTCTCCGGTCGAGGACGCCGCGCTCCAGATCTTGAGGTTCCTCGACCCCGACCTTGCCTTATCCTCGGCCACCCTGGGTACGACCCCCTTTCTAAAGGCCTCGAGCTGGGCAGGGTCCCTGAAGAAACTCGTCTCGTTCGTGACGATGCAGTTCAGGAGCTGGTTAAGCTCCTTGGCCCTGTCCGGGTCGTACATGAGGTAGTAATAATAGTCCTCGAAGGACTTCATGTTCTTCTCTTCGAGCCTCCTCGCGAGCCTCGTCTCCAGGAGGTACTTCTTGGTCTCCCCGAACTGGATGCCGCACTTCGCGTATATGATGTCGCGAAGCAGGCAGAAGGTCTCGTTCGAAAGCTTTGGCTTGCTATCTATCCCTAAAGTCAGCATTCGACCCGATTCTTTCGATTGCGTTCTCAACGGCCGCCCTCACCTGGGCGTCCGGATGGTTAAGGAACACCTTGAGCTCCGGAAGCGCCCTGGAAGACCCGATTGCCTCAAGCGCCTTCGCGGCCGCGGCCTTTACAGGGGCCTCGTCCTTCTTTAAAACCTCTATTACGGCGTCCTCTACCCCGGCGTCCTCCATATCCCCGAGGAGGGCGACGGCGTGGTACCTGACCCATAGGTTCCTGTCCCTTAAAGACTCAAGCAGCGCGGACTTTATGAGCTCCCCGGTCCAGCCGCCGAGCGCCTTCAATACCGAGAGCTTCACGTCGTCGTTTTCGTCCTTGAGGCCCCTTACCACTGAATCCGCGGCCTCGGGTATCCCGAGCCTCGCCATGGACTTGTACGACATCTTCCTTACGTTGGGGCTCCTGTCCCCGGCGGCCTCCTGAAGGAACCGGAGAGCCTCTTCGTCACCGACGAGGCCGAGCCCTCTGGCGCCCATCTCCCGGAGCTCTTCCCTCTTGCTGGATAGAAGGGCGCAAAGCCCTTTTTTAACGGACTCGGAGGCGATGGCCGCAACCGTGTCGGTCATCTCCTCGAGTACGTCCCTGTATGTCTCCTTTTGAAGCGCCTCGAACAGGGGTCCGACAGCGTCCTCGCCCAGAAGCGTGCCGAGCGCGCGCGCGGAGATCTTCCTCGTATGCCCGTCCGGGTTCTTAAGGGCCTTCATGAGCACGTCGACGGAATCCGGCGAGCCGATCGATTCGAGCGCCGTGACCACCTCCCGGAGTTCGTGCTTGGCGGCCTTGCCTATGAGAGAGGCGAGTATCGGGACCGCCTCCTCGGACTTCAATTCGCCGAAGGCGCCCACGATCACCTTGAGGGCCTTTCCGCCCTTCAATACCTCGGTCTTGAGCGCCTCGGGTATCGGCCCTCCTCCGGTCATCGAGACGATGGCGTCCACGAGGAGCGCCTCGGTCTCCTCTGAGAGCTCCTTCTGGGAGTTTATGAAACGCAGTACATTCCCTATCCCCTCGGGCATTTTAAGGAGCCCGAAGCCCTTTATCGCGGTGGTCTTGCAGTCAAACTCGCCGTCTTCCATGGCGGAGGACAGGAACGAGAAGTACGCCTCCTTGAACTCCCTGGACGGGCGGAAGCTCGACCCCGGAGAAAGGGCCTTCTCAAGGAGCCTCACGATGGAATTCGGGCTTATTACGCCGCCGAACCTGACGAACTCCTCGAGCTTGACAAGCACCTCGGAGGCGTCCGAGTGAGAGGCTATTCTGCCGAGCGACTCTATCGCCGCCTCCTTCAAGAGCCCTGAGCCTCCGGCCATGACGCCAAGGAGCGGGGCGAGCGCGCTTTTGTCCTGAAGGAGCCCGAGCCCTTCGATCGCCGAGAAGCGCACCCACTCCTCGCCGTCGTTCAATATTTTGAGGAGAGTCGGCGCCGAGCCCTGGGCCTTGAGCCTGCCGATGCAGACGGCTACGGACGCCCTCACGTTCGGGTTCCTGTGCTCCGCGAGAGGCGCAAGGGTGTTTGCGGCCTCGGCCTCGCCTATGGAAGCGAGTATGTCGATCGCGAACTTGACTACGTCGTCGTCCTTGTCCTTAAGGAGTCCGGCGAGCGTCTCTATCGCCTCGGGGCCTATCAGCTGTAATATCTCTATCCCGATGTTACGGAGCGCCACGTCCTCGAGCCTTAAGAGCGGCGCCATCGCCTCGGCGACGTGCTTGCCTCCTATGGAGGTGAGCGCGTTCAGGGCAGACTCCTTCACCCCGGGGTGCTCGTCCTTAAGGAGCCTTACGAGGTCCTGCAGGAAGCCGCAGTCGCGCGCCTCTCCTATCGCCTCGCATGCGTCCCTGCGGACATAGGGGTCGTCGTCCCCGAGCATCTGACGGATATTATCGTGGTCTATCATGGTTACCCTCACTTAATTTATCGGGTATGCGGCGGATTCCTTTAATTTTATGTTCCTCGCCATTTATGATGAAATTATCCGTTAATCCGCAAACGATCCGGCCCCGATGCATTTCTTCAGCTTGCCTTTGAGCCTGTGCATCGTCTGGCTGTGGAGCTGGCAGACGCGGGATTCGGTAATGTCAAGGACCTTGCCTATCTCCTTCAGCGTCAGCTCGTCGTAGTAATACAGGGAGATGATGAGCTTTTCCTTGTCAGGCAGGGTCTCTACCGCCTCGGCTATCACCCTTTTGATCTCGTTGAACTTGACGATGGTCATCGGGTCCTTGCCCTCGGGGTCCTTGATGCAATCGAGGATGTCCATCCCCTCGTCGTAGTGGTTTATGCCCATGTCCTCGAGGTTCAGGACGCTCAGCGCGCTGACCTGGCTCAAGATCGTGTGCAGATCGTCGGTCGAGATCTCGAGGAACTTGGCGACCTCTTCGACTTCGGCGGGTCTCCCGGTCTTCCTCTCTATCTCGCCGTAGGCCTTCTCGAGCTGGTTGGACTTGTCCCTCATGGAGCGGGTCATCCAGTCCATGGACCGGAGCTCGTCCATTATCGCCCCCCTTATCCTTATGGAGGCGTAGGTGTTGAACTGTACGCCTTTCGAGGTGTCGAACCTGTCGATGGACTCGAGGAGGCCGATAGTGCCCGCGCTTATGAGGTCGTTGACGTCTATGTGCGGAGGCAGGTTCACCGCCACCTGGTAGGCGATTATCTTCACCAGATGGATGTTGTCTTCGAGGAGCTTGTCCCTGTTGGGATTCGGGTTCGGCTTGGCTTTTGTAGTCATATCTCCATCCCCTGTTAGATATTTCTGCTGAGGACCTGTCTCCAGAAGAACTGGAGCCCGCCCTTTATCGACTGCCTTGACGGAAGCTCGCATATGGCGCCAGCTATTTCCCTGTAGCACAAAGAGGCCTTGGAATCCGGGTAAAGCTCCATGACCGCCTTCTGCCTGACGACGGATTTCGGCACGTTCTCGTCGTGGAGGACGCACCCGAGGTAATCGACCGAGATATTCAGGAACCGCTCGGCGACGAGGCTTATCTTCTTGTAGACCTCCAGCGCCTCTTTCCTGGACTTGGCCGTGTTGACGAGGAGCTTGAACCTCCTCTCGCCGTGCTTCTGGAGGAGGACCTTCATGAGGGCGTAGGCGTCGGTGATGGACGTCGGCTCCGGGGTCACGACCACGATTATCTCCTGGGCCGCCATGTTGAAGAAAAGGACGTTGCTCGAGATCCCGGCGCCGGTGTCGATTATCATGATGTCTATCTCGTGCTGGAGGTTCTCGAGGTGGCAGGACAACGACAGCCTCTCCTCGGGGGAGAGGTTCGTAAGCTCCTGCACGCCCGAGCTCGCCGGGAGTATCATGATCCCCGCCGGGCCGCGGACGATCACCTCTTCTATCGTCCTCTCGCCGCGCAGGAGATGCCCGAGGTTGTACTTGGGCGCGAGCCCGAGGAGCACGTCGAGGTTCCCGAGCCCGAGGTCCGCGTCGAGCAGGAGCACCCTTTTACCCATATTCGAGAACGCAACGGCGAGGTTCACTACGGAGTTGGTCTTCCCGACCCCGCCCTTGCCGCTGCTTACGGCTATTACCCGCGTGGATACCGCATCTTCCATCAACGCCCCCTCTTCTGCCATCGCCCTCAGTGTCAAAGCCTGATCCATTCTTTTCTCCTTAATTCTGCATGAAAAAGTTTACGAGCCTCTCCTTTGTCGCGGCCTCGATGTCCTCGGGGACCCTCTGTCCGGCCGCGAGATAGGAGACTGGCTTTCGCGCAAGCAGCATGGTGTTGAGTATCGGCCCGTAGACGGGGCTTAAGTCCACCTTCGTGAAGCTGAGAGCATCCACCGGCATGGAGGCGTATCCCTTTACGCAATCGTAGAGGGACTCGTCCCGGGTGTCGTTCCCGAGGACGAGGTTGAACCTTATGTGCGGGGAGATCCTCGATATTCCGGCGAGCTCGCCCATGTGATCCCTGTTTTTCACGCTCCGCCCGGCGGTGTCTATGAGGACGACGTCCTTGTCCCTGTGCATGGAGAGGCACGAGGCGAGTTCTTTCGCGTCCTTTGCGACCTCGGTCGGGACGCCGATGAGCTTGCCGTAGAGTTTCAGCTGTTCGGCG
>JACREV010000018.1 GCA_016218095.1 Deltaproteobacteria bacterium
CGTCACGACGAGGAGTATTATCGCCCCGCCCATCGTGGGCGTCCCGGCCTTGCTGAAGTGCGTCGCCGGCCCGTCGGTCCTTACGACCTCGCCGAACTTCAAGACCTTGAGCTTGTTTATGAGGTACGGACCCAAAACGAAGCTCAGGAGGAGCGCCGTTATCGCCGCGTATATGGTCCTGAAGCTTATGTACTGGAATACGTTAAAGATCGTGTGGTGCTTGGCCAACGGGTATAGAAAATAATAGAGCATCCAGTTCCTTTCAAAGCCCGTTAAAGGGCGCTATTCTAAAAATCAGACGGCCTCTCTGAACGAGGTCTTGAGCCCTTCGACTATGTATTCAAGGCAGAGACCCCTCGACGCCTTGACGAGGACCGAGTCCCCTGCCTTTACCGTCTTTTTCACGGCCTCAAGGGCGGCTTCCTTGTCCCCGAAGGCCTCCGCCTTCTTTGCGCCTCCCGCGCTCGCGCCATTCGCGACCTCGCCGGAAAAGGCGCCTATCGCCATGACGATATCGACCCCGAGCCTGCCGGAGAGGAGGCCTATCTCGTAATGCTCGACGGGCGACGCGTCCCCGAGCTCGAGCATATCGCCGATAACCGCGACCTTCCGACCCGGGGCCTTTGCGAGTGTGCGGAGGGCCGATGCCATCGACTCGGGGTTCGCGTTGTAGGTGTCGTCCAAGACCGTGAACCCGTCGACCTTCACTATCTCCATCCTGCCGTGGACCGGGGAGAACGACGAGAGCCCGTCTTCTATCTCCTTGAGCGACGGGCCGAGCGGTAGGGCGGCCGCTATCGCCGCCGCGCCGTTTATGATGTTCGTAGCGCCGGGGGCGTTGAACCGAACGGTCACGTCCTTGCCGGCGACCTCGTAGAGGGCGGCTGAGCCGCCGAAGGAGTCCTCGACCGAGTACTCCCTTACCCGGACATCGGCCTTTTCTTTAAGAGAGAATGTGACCTGCCTGCCGTCTTTCCCGGCGAGCGCCCTTATGAGCGGGTCGTCGAGGTTGACAGCCCTGTACTTGTCCGGGCCGAGTTTCGTAAAGAGCGGCCCCTTTGCCCTGGCCACCCCCTCTACGGAGCCGAGCGTCAGAAGGTGCGCCCTGCCGATGTTGGTCAGAAGCGCGATATCAGGCGCGCAAATATCGACGAGCCTCTCCATCTCGGAGAACTCGCTTATGCCGAGCTCGATGACGGCGGCCCTGTGAGTATTGTCGAGCCCGAAGAGAGTGAGCGGCAGGCCTATGAGGTTATTGAGGTTCCCTTCGGTCTTCAAGACCTTTCTCGATTGAGAGAGGATCGAAGCGGTCATCTCCTTTGTAGTCGTCTTTCCCGCTGACCCGGATATGGCGATGAGCGGGATGTTGTAGAGGCCCCTTATGTATCTGCCGAGCGCACCGAGCGAGGAAAGCGTATCCTTTACCCTGACTACAGCCGCGCCGGGGGGCAGCTCTCCGATGACAGGGGAATCGACTACCGCGACAGAGGCCCCCCTGCCGAGCACGTCGGGGACGAACCTGTGACCGTCGAAGTTGGGGCCCTTAAGCGCGAAGAAGACCGCGCCGCGGGATTCCCTCCTCGAATCCGTCGAGACGCTGTTCGCGCGGAGAGTGCCTTTTCCGTGGATCAGCTCTCCGCCCGTGGCTTCGATTATCTCGCGAACGCTAATGTCCATTGGACCTCAATCGCCCGGCCTTATTGCCGCCCTCTATCGCCGAGCGCAATACCTCGAAGTCGCTGAAGCGGCTCTTCCTGCCCTTTACTATCTGATAGTCCTCATGCCCTTTGCCCGCCACCAATATGGTATCGCCTGCCGCGGCCTCGGATACCGCCTTCCAGATAGCCGCAGTCCTGTCGGGTATAACGGTGTAGCAATGGTTTCCAAGCGGCTCATCCGGCTTTTTTTTCGAAAAGCCCTCTATCCCCGCCTCTATCTCTTTTATAATTTCAATCGGGTCTTCGTCCCTCGGGTTGTCGGAGGTTATGATGGTGACATCCGACAGCCTCGCGGCGATCCCGCCCATCTTCGGGCGCTTGGTCCTGTCCCTGTTGCCACCGCAACCGAAGACGGTGATTATCCTCCCAGTTGATACGGGCCGGAGTGCGTTAAGCGCCCTCTCGAGCGCGTCGCTCGTGTGCGCGTAATCGACGTAGGCCCTGAACGGGCGCGCGCCCCCTGCGTCGATCTTTTCGAGCCTCCCCGGGACCCTCGCGAGGCTGGAGACGCCCTCGGAGATTTTCGACGGCCCTATCCCGAGCGCGTATGAGGCGGCTACAGCCGTAACGATGTTCTGGAGGTTGTATTCGCCGACGAGGTGAGATGATAGCTCCACGTCCCCGGCGGGCGTGCTTACAGTCGCCTCTGTCATGCCGTCCTTGAGCGAATACTTCGCAGGATATATATCCGCGCCGTCCTTGAGGCTCACTGTTATAGAGGCCGGGTACATCCCCTTCAACTTCCTCCCCCAGGCGTCATCGATGTTGACGATAGTCCTTCCCGAGTTGCCCTTCACGAGCTCGAACAATATCGCCTTGGCGCGGAAGTACTCATCCATCGTCTTGTGGTAATCGAGGTGGTCGAGCGTGAGGTTCGTGAATATCCCCACACTGAAGGCGCAGTCCCCGACCCTCTTCTGCTCGAGGGCGTGGGACGAGGCCTCCATTATGGCGTGGGTCACGCCCGCGTCGGCCATGTCTTTCAGGAGCCTCTGGAGGTCCGGGGCCTGCGGCGTCGTATGCGGGGCCTCCAGGGTCTTTCCATTGTACCTGTAGTTGACCGTGCCGATGACGCCGGGGTTCTTACCGGCGGCCCTGAATATTGATTCAAGGAGATAGGTAGTCGTCGTCTTGCCGTTCGTGCCTGTGACTCCGACGAGAGCGAGCCTCTTCGAGGGCTCGCCGTAAAAGAGGGCGGAGACCTTCGAGAGCGCGGAGCGTATGTCCTTCACTATCACCTGGGTCGCGGCTATGTTCTCCGTCTCCCTTTCGGCGAGGACGCACGAGGCCCCGGCCTCTACCGCTCTTCCGATGAACGCGTGTCCGTCGACGTGCTCTCCGGGTATCGCCGCGAATAGGCCGCCCCGGCAGACGGAGCGCGAGTCGCAGGAGATGCCGGAGACCTCGACGTCCCTGCTTCCTACGACCCTTGCCTCAAGCGTCCTTATGAGAGTGCCAAGCACCATAGACCCCGGATATTAACAGAAGGAAAGCGTGAAAATATGTGTCCTTAGTCTCATCACTGTATCTTAAAAAACCCTTATAAACCAATAAGTTCGGAAAACCATGACGTAAGTTCCCTAACTTTTTATTTTCTCACAGAATGCTACCGTTTTTCAAACCTATTTTCATTGAAAAGAGACCGCGACCGGCCCCTTTGAGGGTATTGACTGCCCCGGCGCCGGCCTCTGGGCGTATGCCCTCCCCGAGCCGTTTATCTCGACCTCGATGGCCCTGTCGCGGGCCGTCTTCAAGACCGTCCTTACGGTCATGCCGCTAAAGTCCGGGACCGACATCGGGCTCTCGGACGTAAGGGCCTCCGTCTCAGTCCCGACGGGCTCGCTCTCAACGCCTGCGGAGTGCTCGGCGATCTCCTTTTGAACCGCCTTCTCCGCCTTTACGAACTGCACTGCCGGCCCCTTCCTATTCTCGGGGAAGACGCCCATGTAGGAGAGGGACTGCTCGGCTATCTCCTTGAATACCGGGGCCGCGACCTGGCCTCCGTAGTAGATCTCGCCCCTGGGCTCGTCTATGGTCACGAGAATAGAGAGCCTCGGGGCGCGAGCCGGCGCAAAACCCACGAAGGACGCAAGGTACGCGCCTTTCATATAGCCGCCGTTCTTGAGGTCCGGCTTCTGCGCGGTGCCGGTCTTTCCGGCGACCTCGAAGTCATCGAGCGCGGCGTTCGTTCCGGTGCCGCCGTCCTCGGTGACGCCGACGAGCATGTCGGTGAGCCTCCTTGCCGTGTCCTCGGAGATGACCTTCCTCATTATCACGGGGTTAGTCTCCGAGACTACCGCGCCGCTTGAGTCCTTTACGGACCTGACCACATGAGGCTTCATGAGGAAGCCGCCGTTGGCTATCGTCGACAAGGCCGAGACGAGCTGAATCCCCGTGACGGAGACGCCCTGGCCGAACGAGACGGTATCTACCGTCACGCCGGACCAGGTCGAGTGATGCCTGAGGTTCCCGGTCGCCTCGCCGGGGAGGTCGATCCCGGTCTTTCCGCCGAAACCGAAGGCCTTCAAGTACCTGTAGAGCTGGACCTTGCCGAGCCTCTCTCCTATCTTCGCGGAGCCTATGTTGCTCGAGACCTTTATTATCTGCGGCACCGTAAGCCAGCCGTGCTTCTCGTGGTCGTGGAAGACGCGGTCCGCGACGCGGTAGCTCCCGTTCTCGCAGTAGATGGAATCCCTGGGTTTTACTATGTTCTCCTCGAGCGCGGCGGATATGAGGAAGAGCTTGAAGGTCGAGCCCGGCTCGAATGCGTCGGTGATATTCCTGTTCTTCCAGTGCCGGGGTTCGAACCCCTTTATGTCGTTCGGGTCGAAGGTCGGGAGAGACGCCATCGCGAGCATCTCTCCTGTAAGAGGGTCCATGACGAGGGCCGTGCCGCCCTTTGCCCCGGCCTCGTCGACCGCCTTCTTCAACGCCTTCTCGGCTATGTACTGGATCGTCTTGTCTATCGTGAGCTCGACCTCCATGCCCTGCACGGGCACGGTCTTCTCGAGGTCCTCGAAGAGGAGGAGGCGGCCCATAGCGTCCTTGTCGCCGACGAACTTGCGCGAGGCCCCCTTAAGCGTCGCGTCGTAGTAGCGCTCTACGCCCTCGAGCCCGTTTGAATCGAGCCCGGTAAAGCCTATGATGTTCGAGGCGAGCTGGCGGTTGGGGTAGAAGCGCCGCGCCTCCTTTACCACCCCCACGCCCTCTATTTCGGACAAGCGCTTTCTCTCCTCGTCCTTGAGGTCGACCTGCCTTTTGAGCCATACGAAGTTCGGCTGGGACTTTATCTTTTTCTCTATCTCGGAGGGGCCCATCGCGAGGATGGGAGAGAGCGCCTTTGCCGCGGCCCTCGGGGAGTCGATCTTCCCCGGCTGGGCGAATACGGAGTCGACCTCTATAGAGACCGCGAGCTCCTTAAGGTTCCTGTCGTAGATGTCGCCCCTCTTGGACTGGATGTTGATGGTCTTCCTGTGCTGTTTCTGGGCGAGGTGCTTGAGCCTTCCGGCGTCCACCACCTGGAGCTGGAAGGCCCTGCCGAATATGGCCGCGAAGAAGATGAAAAAAAAGCCGAGTACGACGTAGATGCGGAACTTCAGGTACCGTCCCGTATCCGCCTTTTTCTTCCTCATCTGACGTTGACTATCTGCTCGCCCTTCGGGCGTATGAGCCCGAGCTCGGAGGATGCTATCTTCTCGATCCTCTCAGGGGATTTCAGCTTCATGTACTCGACCCGGAGACGCTTGTTCTGCTCTATGAGGCTTGCGCGCGCGGTATTCGCCCTGGAGATCTCGTAGCCGAGGTTTACAACGGCCATCCTCGACCAGACAAAGGCCGAGGCCACGGCTATGCACGCGAAGGAGACGAGGATGGCGAGGTAGAGGAAACTCATGTCCCGGAGGTTCCTCCTGACCCTGACATCCTGGCCCGTAAGCACGCCCTGCATCGACATCTTTCTCGATACCGCCGTATCGGACATAACTACCTCCTGCAGGCTGCTAAAAAAGTCCATCTGCTTCGTTGCTCTCGTCCCTGCGGCGTACATACTGAAGTACGCTCGCGCTCCTCAAAAGCACGCTATATCTTTTCGATGACACGGAGCCTCGCGCTCCTCGCCCTGGGGTTCGCCTCTGTCTCCTCATTCGTTGGAGTGACAGACCTTCTCGTCACAAGCGTCGCCCTCGGCTTTTGCCCGCATACGCACTGCGGTATGCGGGGCGGGCAGATGCAGCCGGTGGCGAGTTCCCTGAAAAAAACCTTTACTATCCTGTCTTCGAGGGAGTGGAAGGAGATGACCGCGAGCCTCCCGTTGCTTCTTAAAATTTCGAACGAGCCGGAAAGCCCCTCTTTGAGGGACTCGAGCTCGTCGTTGACCGCTATCCTTAACGCCTGGAAGACCCTCGTCGCCGGGTGTATCCCCTTTGACTGGAGCTTCCTGGGCACAGAGAGGGCGATCAAGTTCGCGAGCTCGACCGTCGTCTCTATCGGCTTTCTCTCGCGTCCCTTCACAATGGCCCGCGCGATCCTCCGGGCCTCTCTTTCCTCTCCGTATTCCCTGAATATCCGCTCGAGCTCTCCGGCATCCGCCCCGTTCACGAGGTCAAACGCCGAGAGCTTCTGGCTTCTATCCATCCTCATGTCGAGCCGGGCCTCGGTTCTAAAGCTGAAGCCGCGCTCGAGCGCGTCTAACTGAAAAGAGGAGACCCCGAGGTCGAGCAAGACCCCGTCGACCCCCTTTATCCCCAGCCCTTCGACGACTTTCCGTATCTCCCTGAAGTTTGCCTTAACGAGCGTTACCCTCTCGCCGAACCCTGCGAGAGCCCTGCTGGCGGCGGCAAGCGCATCCTCATCCCTGTCTACCCCAACGAGCCTTCCGTCAGGATAGCTCGCCCCCAAAACAGCTTTCGCATGTCCGCCGCCGCCGACAGTCCCGTCCACGTAAACGGCGCCGCCCCTGCACCGGAGCGCTTCTATTACTTCCCGCTCCATCACGGGGAGATGCAAAAATTCCAAACTAAAGCCCCAGCCGTTCGAGCGTGTTTACGATGTCCTCCTCGGCGGCCTGGGCCTCGGCCTTCTCCCAGAGCGGCTTCGACCAGATCTCGACGTGCCTGAACGTGCCGACGAGGATGACGTCCTTCTCAAGCTTCGCGTAATCGCGGAGAGCCTGCGGGACGAGTATCCTCCCGAGCTTGTCTATTGCGCAGTCGGTCGCGCTCGAATAGAAAAACCTCAGAAACGCCTTGGTGTCTTTCTTGAACTCGGGCAGGGCCGAGACCTTCTCTTCCAATATCTGCCATTCGAGCAAAGGGTACGCGATGAGACAGCTGTCGTAGGTGGTGACGACGAGGCGCGAGTCGTACCGCTCGTTAAGGGTCTCCCTGAACCTCGAAGGTATCGAGAGCCTGCCCTTCGCGTCTATCGTGTGTTCGTACCTGCCCCTGAACATCGC
>JACREV010000189.1 GCA_016218095.1 Deltaproteobacteria bacterium
AAAGTGGCTGCCTGAGGCAGAGGGCCGAAATAGCTATACGGTATTCGTTAATAACGAATCCAAGGGCGTATTCAAGGCGTCTTCGCGCGTAGAGGTCGTCGATTGCGGCATAAACGCCGAGAACCGGCCGAAGCGCATCCTATGGGAGCAGACAAGGCTACCCATAGAGGCCAGGAGGCGCAAGCTCGACGTACTTTTATCAGCGGGCATGACCGCGCCTTTCGTCTCCCCTGTCCCGTCTTTCGTCGTCATATACGACCTCCAGCACGTGAACCAGCCAGAGAACTTCGGCACCTTCTACCTCCTCTTCCTGAAATCGATAATATATTTGAGCGCAAGGAGGTCGAAGGGCGTCATCACCCTGTCCGAAAAATCGAAGAAGGACATCGTAAGCGTCTACGGGATAAGGGCAGAGGACGTAGGTGTGACATACCTCGCATGCGACACGGACTCCTTCAGAAAACGCACAAAAGCCGAGATAGCGTCTGTCCGCGCGAAGTATAAGCTCCCCGAACGGTTCATCCTCTATTCGGCGTCTTCTCTGCCGCACAAGAACTATCGGAGGCTCCTTGAGGCGTTCAAGATAGTCAAAGGCAAGGACGCCGGTATCAAGCTCGTCCTCACCGGAGCGAGGGACTACGGCCAGGAGGCGATCATTAAAAAAATAGACGCCCTCGGGCTCAATGACGACGTGGTCTTCCTGGGATGGCTCCCGTTCGAGGACATGCCCGTTATCTATTCGGCGGCAGAGCTCTATGTATTCCCGTCGCTACACGAGGGCTTCGGCATCCCGGTCCTCGAGGCATTTGCCTCTGGCGTCCCGGTCGTCTGCTCGAGGATAGAGCCCGTGACAGAGGTCGCCGGCGACGCCGCCTTCTACGTAGACCCATTAAGCGTCGAAGACATAGCCTCAGGGATATTGAAGGTCCTCAATGATAAGGCCTTGAGGGAGAGGCTCGCATTATTGGGATTTAAAAGGGCGAGCGAGTTCAGCTGGAAGAAGACGGCAGGAGACACGCTCGCTATAATGAATAAACTCCTCCGAGGACAAAGGTGAAGCCGCTCATCTCTATCATAATCGTCAACTGGAACGGGATGAGGTTCCTCCCCGAGTGCCTCGGGTCCATTTTCAGAGAGACCGCGTCCTTCGAGGTCGTCTTGGTCGACAACGGCTCAGAGGACGGGTCCGTCGAGTACGTGAAAAAGGACTTTCCCAAAGTGACGGTCATCGAGGAGAGAGAGAACCTCGGGTTCGCCAAGGGCAACAACATCGGCATCGCCGCGGCAAAGGGCAAATACATACTCACACTCAATAACGACACGGTCCTTGAAGAGGGCTTTCTTGAAAGGCTCGAGAGGGCCGCCGAGGCCTCTGACGAAGGGACCGGCATGTGGGCGGTAAAGATACTCTCGTTCGATAAAAAAACGATAGACTCTGTCGGAGGGCTCCTCATTTACAGGGACGGACTCGCAAAGGGGAGGGGCAGACTCGAGAAAGACACGGGCCGGTACGACACCCCGAAAGAGGTCTTCATGCCATCGGCCTGCGCCGGGCTCTATAGGAAGTCGATGCTGGACGCAATCGGCGCGTTCGATGAGGACTTCTTCGCGTACTGCGAGGATACGGACCTCGGGCTCCGGGCGAGGCTTGCGGGTTACAGGACAGTGAACGTCCCGGAGGCGATCGTCTATCATCACTACTCCGGTACGACCGGCAGGTACACGCCCCGGAAGGCCTTCCTCGTCGGCAGGAACCAGATATGGCTCGCCCTTAAGAACCTCCCGTGCGCCATGCTCCCGGCGCTCCCCCTTTACATGGCGTGGAGGTACCTCGTTCAGATATACGGCGTTTTAGCAGGCAAGGGCGCGGGCGGCAGGTTCGCCGAGGATTTTTCAAAGGCGCGGCTTGCCATGATACTCCTTAGATCATACTCATCGGCTTTTGCCGGGCTCCCCGCTGTACTTAAAAAAAGACGGCAGGTGCAGGGGCTTAAGAAGGCCTCGGATTCAGAGATAGCTGGTTGGTTCAAAAAGTTCGGCTTGAGCGCAAGCGCAGTCGCGCTCATAGACTGAGGCATTCAATGGGGTCCGGCATAGACATAGTCGATATAAAGAGGATGGAGCGGGCCGCAAAGAGCGAGCGGTTCGTGAAAAGGGTCTTCACCGCCGAAGAGATAGCCTATGCCGCGAAAAGGAAGACGCCTTCGAAACACCTCGCCGGCAGGTTCGCCGCGAAAGAGGCGTGCATAAAGGCGTTGGATAAGCCCGAAGGCCTTAAGTGGACCGATATGGAGGTCGTAAACTCCGTTTCCGGGAGACCGTCGATGAGGCTCCATGGAGAGGCGGCCAAGGCCCTCGGCATGAAGAGGATATTCCTCTCCATCGCCTACACGAAATACCACGCCCTCGCTGTCGTCGCTATCGTTTGATATTACCCTCCCCCGTTTTGCCGCTTTAGCCTCTTCTCCTCTTTTTTCTTCCTGTGCCTGATGATAGCCGCCTTTACCATGTAGTATGAAAAGGGCGTGCAGACCGCGGAGACGATGACGTTTCCGACCATGTAGACGAACCACACCCAACCCGCGCTCGCCAATATCCCGTCCTGTTTTATCCTCGAAAGGATCGTCGAGCTGTCCTCGCGCATTATGAACGAGCCGATGACCGCGGAGAGGGTCCAGAAGAACGGGGAGGTAAGCGGGTTTACTATGAAACTGCCGAGGAGCGCGGCGGCCTTGTTAGCCTTGAGAAGGAAGGCGAGCCCGATCGACAGGAAACCGCCGATGCCGAACGTAGGCAGTACCCCCATAAGCACTCCTATAGCCGCGCCCCTTGCGATACGCTCCGGAGGGTCGTCGATCCGGAGTATCCTGTAGTACAAGAGTTTCAGCCACCTCTTGAAGCGCTCGAAGGGGTGCCGTTTGCTGTATGGTCTGCCGTTTGGCATCTTACCGATTCCGGAAATATTTGATATTAAAGAAAATATCACATGCGGGGGGAATGGTCAATTCACCTGGCGGACGCAAAAGGCATATTTCATGACCCGCCCCTTGCCAAATCCCGCTTACCCGATATAATAATCAGGACAATGTAGACCTTATTGGTCACAAATATCTTGCGTGAGGCTTAAGGGGCGGGTATAATCCCTTCAAGCTCCGCGGACAAACCGGAGAACGGAATCTCAATCCAGGGAGGAAGCTAAAGATGCAGCAGGCTAATGTTTCGGCGGAAAGGATGTTCAAGGAAGAGGCGGTAAACAAGGTGACATTCGTAAAAACAGAGCAACTCGTGCAGGATACCTATTTCTTCAAGCCGGGCCAGGTCCTCGACTATCACAGGCATCCGGGCGGGGACCAGATATTCTTCGTACACGAGGGCGAGGGGGTCTACTTCCTCGACAACGGCAAGGAAGAGACGGCGGAATTGAAGCCCGGGGTCGTCGTGCTCGCGCCCAAGGGGGTCTGGCACAAGATAGTGGCGAAGGGGAACCTCGTCGTGTCGCAGGCGACTGCGCAGCCGGCGGGGATGGAGAAGAGGGCATAGGGGGAGGCAGAGCGTCATAACTTCGCATACACAGCGTTCCCCCTCGGCCTTGTCGTTGCGGCGTACACAAAAGTACGCCTCGCTCCTCAATGCCTCGACGCCGGTCCTCGTCGCGCCCAGGGCTACCGTGTTCTGACGCTCTGGATTAATGCATAAGGGGTTGGAAAGAAAGAAGTACAAAACAAAGTGCGACTGAAAAGCAGGCAGGACGAAAACCCTGCCTGCTTTTTTTGTAAACGCTATCACTCAATAATCGCCATCATCACATCCATTACATTCGTCCCGGTGGGGCCGGTCATGAAAAGCCCTCCGGACTTTTTGAAAAAATTATAGGAGTCGTTGTTTTTTAAAAACCTTTCCGCGTCGAACCCCATCATACCCGCCCGTCTTACGGTATCTGAATCGACGATCGCCCCTGCCGCCTCTGTCGGGCCGTCGGTCCCGTCGGTCCCGGCCGAGAGGACGGTCACCCCCTTGTCCCCTTTCAACCTTAACGCGCATTCGAGCGCGAACTCCTGCATCCTGCCGCCCTTTCCCCTGCCCGCAACCTTGACGGTCGGCTCCCCGCCCATGAGTATGCAGGCGGGGCGCGCTACCGGGTTCCCGGTCTTTTTTACCTCCAGCGCAACGGACGAAAGAAAGCCTGCCGTATCGTGTACGCTCCCGGTAATGGTCGAAGACAGGATAATGGCGTTGTAGCCGAGCGCCTCTGCCTTTGCCTTCGCGGCCTCGAGGGCGGAAGAGTTGTTCGCGACGATGAAGTTATCGACTCGCCTGAAAAGCCTCTCGTCAGGCTTCGGAGTCTCTTCGAGCCTCCCCTTTGCACCGTCCTTAAGACGCTTGAGGACAGGAGGAGGGGCCTTCGATATAAGCCCGTACTTCTTAAGGACGGAAAGGGCGTCGGCGAAGGTAGAGGGGTCAGGGGCGGTCGGGCCAGAGGCGATCGTCGAGAGGTCGTCGCCGACTACATCCGATACGATGAGGCTTAAAACGCGCGCGGGATATGCGGCCCTCGCGAGGAGCCCTCCTTTTATCAACGAAAGGTGCTTTCTTACCGCGTTCATCTCAACAATCGACGCGCCGGACTTTAATAATAGCTCCGTCGTCCTCTGCTCGTCTTTAAGCGTCAAGCCCGGCGCGGGCGCGGGGAGCAAGGCAGAGGCCCCGCCGGATAACAGGCACAGGACAAGGTCGGCACTACCCGCGCCCTCCGCAATGGAAAGCAATTCCCTTGAGCCGGCAAGGCCTTTAGAGTCAGGGAGAGGGTGGCCGGCCTCTATGACCCGCATGTATCGAAGACCTCTGCCGTGGCCGTACTTCGTTACGATACAGCCGTCTGCGATCAACGGCCCGATAGCATCCTCGACCGCAAGGGCCATTGAAGACGCGGCCTTTCCCGCGCCTATTACGAATATACGTTTTGTCTTTTTGAGATCGAAGCTTAAGGAAGAGATGCGGAGGGTCTTTGAGTTGCGCTCTATGGAAGCCGTCATCGCCTCATAGGTCGAGGCGGCGGCTATGGCGGCGCGGAAAATCTCCTCCGCGTCCGCAGGGCTACTCATTGGAGTAGCCGTTCGTTATGGGCATCCTCCGGTCCTTTCCGAGCGCGCGTGGGGTTATCTTTATCCCCGGAGGTGCCTGCCTTCTCTTGTACTCGCTCGAGTCCACCATGCGTATGACCTTTTTCACAAGGGGCCTTTTAAACCCCATCGAGACTATCTCATCAACGGACCTGTCCTCCTCGACATACGCCTTGAGTATCTTATCGAGTATATCATAAGGAGGGAGGATGTCCTGGTCGGTCTGGTCGAATTTCAACTCCGCCGTCGGGGCCTTTATGAAGACCCTCTCAGGGATAATAGCGCGGCCCGCTTCTTCATTCACGCGCTCGGCGACCTTGTAGACGAGGGTCTTGGGCACGTCTTTTATGACGGCGAACCCCCCGGCCATGTCGCCGTAGAGTGTTGCGTACCCGACGGACATCTCGCTCTTATTCCCGGTCGTAAGCACAAGCCAGCCGAACTTGTTGGAGAGCGCCATGAGGATGTTTCCGCGTATCCTCGCCTGCATGTTCTCTTCGGTCGCGTCCTCGGGCCTCCCCTTGAAGGCCCCCTTCAACGTCCGGAGATATTCCCTGAAGGTGTCGTTGATGGGTATGGTAAGGAGCTTTATGCCGAGGTTTTCGGCGAGCTCTTTCGCGTCCTCTATTGAGGCCCTTGAGGTGAACTGCGACGGCATGGCGACCCCCGTGATGTTCCCGGGGCCTAAGGCGGATACCGCCACAGCCGCTACGAGCGACGAATCTATGCCGCCGCTCAACCCCACTACGACGTGCCTGAAGCCGTTCTTTTCGACATAGTCCCTTGTGCCGAGGACGAGCGCCTTCAATACCTCTTCGGCAGGTTCGAGCGGCCTGGCTGTCTGCTTCGGCGGCTTCATCTTCGGTCTTGCGGCCTTTCTTCCCTTCGTCTTCGGAAGGACTATCTCTTTGAGTCCGTCGAGGCGGGTCCTCCGCTTCACCTCCCGCCTCCTCGGGTCCTTAAGGCGCGCGGTTGTGACCGTATCTATGTCGAGGTCGGCGATGATAAGTTCTTCCTCAAAGGCCTTGCCCCTTGCGATGACCGCGCCCGAGGGGTCGATTATAAGCCCGCCTCCGTCAAAGACGAGCTCGTCCTGGCCGCCGACCGTGTTGTTGTAGGCGATTATCACCTCGTTATCATTCGCGCGGGTCGCGAGCATCTCTTCGCGCACGAGCGATTTTCCCATATGGAAAGGGGAGGCGTTTATGTTGACGATGACCTCGGCGCCGCCCAGAGACTGTATGCGCGCGGGCCCCTCCGGGTACCATATGTCCTCGCATATCTCAAGGCCTATGGTCACGCCGTTAAGGACGAAGTTCAGCGCCTCAGTGCCTGCCTGGAAGTACCTCTGCTCGTCGAATACGCCGTAGTTCGGCAGGTACATCTTGTGGTAGACCCCTGCGACCTTGCCGTTGTGGATGATAGCCGCGGCGTTGTATATGTCAGCCTTCCTGTCGACGAAACCAATGACCGCGGTTATCCCCTTTATCTTCGCGCTTAAACGGTTCAGGGCCTCGAGGTTGTCCTCAATGAACTTGGGCTTTAATAGAAGGTCTTCGGGCGGGTATCCGGTAAGGGAGAGCTCGGGGAAGAGCACGAGGTCGCACCCGCGCGCGCGGGCGTTTTCTGCCCATTCGAGTATGGCCCGGGCGTTCCCGGCGATCGAGCCGACGGTAGGGTTCATCTGCGCCATCGCTATCCTCAAGCTCCGCATAGCATTAGAGATTATCAGAAGGCTAAAGGCGTGTAAAGTTTTTACGCGCGGCCTTTTATTTTTTCCGCCCTTTACACGAGGGTGCTTTCTGCATATAATTGTGAAAATTCCCGAAGGCCGCCAATGTCAAACCCCTACTCGATATTCGAAAAGGCTGAATCAAAAAGGAACGCGTCGAAGTTCCTCGACGCCATACCGCTTTACATGGAGGCGAAGAGGCTCTCGGGGCTGGATAAGGAGCTCAAGGCCGCCTGTTACCTCTCGCTCGGCGACGCATACAGGATGGTCGGCGAGTTCACCAAGTCCGGCAGATGCTACATCGAGGGGCACAGGATAGTCCTCGGCCTCAATGATGAATCGCGCGCGGTAGACGCGCTCGTGGGCCTCGGGTTGTCGCTTCGCGCGACAGGGGACTTCAGGGAGGCCATAGAGATATTCAACAGGGCCCTTAAGTTCTACAAGAGGCTCGATGACAGGGCAGGAGAGGCGTTCGCCCTCTGGGCGAGGGCCGGGGCCTTCAGGATAAAGGGCGACCTCAAGAAGGCCTTGACGGGTTTTAAAGAGGCGAGGGCGCTCTTCACGAAGCTCCGCGACCGTAGCGGCGTCGGCTACTGTCTTACCGGCCTCGGCGGCGCCTCCCGCGTAGACGGCAGACATAAGGAATCGCATAAGTATTATACCGAGGCGAACCGGGTCTTCAGGGGGCTCAAAGACACCTTCGGCGTCGCGTACTCCTACTGCGGCATAGCGAACTCGCGGAGGATGCAGGGGGAGTTCAAAGGGTCTCTGAAGCTCTTCGAGAAGGCGCGGACGAATTACAAGAAGATCGGCGACAAGGTGAGCTACGCCTACACGCTCTGGGGCGAGGGGACCGCTTTTCAGATGCTCGGCAAAGATGATCGCGCCCGCGCCGACTTCGAGACGGCCCGAAAACTCTTCAACGAGACGAAGGACAAGCGCGGGCTCGTATACTGCCGGATATCCTTAAGCGAGCTCGACTACGCCAAGCACAGGGCGCGCGCGATAAAAGGCGCCGAGGCGGCCCTAAAGAGGGCCAAGGAGCTCTCGCTCGGAGTCGAGACCCGCTACGCCAGAGAAGTATTGGCTGCCATGAAGAAAGGAAAGGTCCCCTTGAACCTCGCCTGAAGGCGGGCAGGGGATTTCGATATAAATGGACCTTACTCAGGCGTTCGTACTCGCGCTCATCCAGGGCATAACCGAGTTCCTGCCTATTTCCTCAACAGCTCATCTCATACTCGTCCCGCTCCTTGCCGACTGGCCCGATCAGGGGCTCGCGTACGACGTCGCCCTCAATACCGCCACATGGCTCGCGGTCGTCATATACTTCAGGCGCGACATCGCCGTTCTTACGAAGGGTTTTTTCCGGACTCTGAGCGAGCGCACCTTCAAGTCCAACCACGACGGGGAGCTCGCGTGGATGGTCCTCGTCGGCACGATACCGGTAGCCGTCGCAGGCCTCCTGGCGCACGACCTCGTCGCGCACGAGCTCCGTAACCTCCAGGTCATCGGCTGGTCGTCGATAATCTGGGGCATCGTCCTCTGGATAGCCGACAGGCGCCCCGGCAAAAAGGAGATAAAGGATATCGGCTGGAAGGCGGCGATTGCGATAGGGCTAGCCCAGGCCATAGCCCTTGTACCGGGAACGAGCAGATCAGGCATAACCATGGCCGCCGCGCTCATGATGGGGCTCTCTCGCACCGCGTCAGCCCGTTTCTCCTTCCTCCTCGCCATAGCCGTCGGCGCGCTCGCGGGCGGAAAGGAAGGCCTCGACATGGTAAAGGCAGGCATGGACACGCCCTGGGCCGCCGTACTCGTAGGCGCGCTCGTCGCCTTCGTCTCGGCCTACCTTGTGATACACTATTTCCTTAAGACCATCTCGCGCTCCTCGATGAAGCCCTATGTCGTATACAGGGTGCTCCTCGGGCTCGCGCTCCTCGCCTACGCCTATAACGTCGTCTCTTAAGGAGGCTTGAATGAAGAAGCACCTCTTGGTCGCGCTTGCTCTCATCCTCTCACCGGTGTTTGTGCAGGCGGTCAAAGCCGAAGACATGCGTTTTATCTCCACGACCGCAGAGGCGAGGGAAGAGGCCGCGCCTGACATAGCCGTCATCAGCATAGCCGTAGAGACTACCGCCGAGACCGTAAAGGCCGCAACCGATGAGAACGCGGCGAGGATGGAGAAGGTATTGGCTGAGCTCAAGAAGGCGATAGGAAAGTCGGACGAGATAAAGACCTCCGCCTTTTCCGTAAGGCCCGTACACGAGTACGACGGGAGAAGGAATATTCTTAAGGGCTATACGGCCTTCAATGGCATAACCGTAAAGACGCGCTCGGTCGTTGAGGCGGGAAGGTTCATAGATATCGCGCTTAAGTCCGGGGCGAACAACATAAGCGACCTCCGGTTCGAGCTATCCGATTACACGAAGGTCTGCGCGATAGCCATAGAGAAGGCGGCGATCAAGGCAAGGGCGCTCTCAGAGGCCGCGGCAAGGGCCTTCGGTGTAAAGCTTGGTAATGTTAAAGACATCACCCCAAACTGCCACGCCTTCGGACAGGAGCCTATCGTGAGGTTCGGTCTTATGGAGAAGGCGGTCGTTGCCGCGACCCCGGTCGAGCCAGGGACCACGACGGTATCAGCGACAACGGAAGTAAGGTATTTCATAGCTGATTAGAAGTTGTTGAAGGTGTTGGGGGATTCGCCTGAACATCTTTTGCTGGATTTCAATAACACAAGATTAGGGCCGAGGCATTTATTTAGGGTCTCAGAAAAAAGCGTTTGTGCGCCCTGCCGGGCTTTTTTCGGCATGGGGCTTCGTTCCCTCCGCCCTCCCCCTCCCATTC
>JACREV010000187.1 GCA_016218095.1 Deltaproteobacteria bacterium
CCCGAGTGGAGGTGAATGGCGTTGGCGAGCTCATAGGTAGAGACCCACAGGGCCTTGATGTCGCGCCTCTTGATCTGGTCCTCTACCTCCTCGAACTTCTTCAATATCTGCCTGTGCTCGAGGATAAGGGTGCCGATCGGGTCGTTTTCGTCGAGCCACTGTTCCTCGGCCCCGTCGGCCTCGGGCGCGAGCCGGACTATCTCCATGATCTTGAATGGCCGGGAGAACCCGAGCTTGCAGTAGCCCTTCGGGCTCCTGAAGAGCTCCGGGTCTTCGTACGCGGCCTTGAGCTCATTGAAGGCGGCCTCGTCGAAGGCTATGACGCCCTCGCGGCAGATGGCGCAACAGGTGCCCTGCGTGCAACGGTATTTTATCTCGAGCTTCGTTGACATCGGAATAACCTCCTCGGCGCGCCCTGTTATCAGGCGTGGCCTACGGTCTCGCCCTTATTGGCGGAAGGCATGACCGGCATACCGAACTCGTCGTTGAACTTGGTTATTATGTAAAGGAGGGTCCTGTGGTTAAGGAGCAGCCCCTCGTAGAGCTTGGTCTTGGTGAGGCTGTCGACATAGAACTCATACGAGAACTGGACCTGCTTGGCAACGCCCTGATCGTCGAGGTTCATGTCATAGGAGTTCTGCAGGAAGATGAGGTCCTTCCTGATCTCGCCGTAGAACGCGTCGCGGTCGTTCTCGTTCATCTTCTTCATCTTCTCGATGTGCTCGTTTGCGATGGCGACTCCGTTAAGGAGCACGATGAGGCCGGGATAGTCCTTGGGCGATATGACCCTCTGCCTCTTCATGGAGCCGAGGGGATAATCGACCTCCAGGTGGAAGTTGACGTTGTCGTCCTTGATCTCGGTGACCTGGTGGTGGTTCTCCTCGAGCCACTTCTTTATGATTTCTTTCGCCTGTTCCGGGGTAGTATTCTCCATTTAGACCTCTCCTATTAAGTATGAATTCTCCCTTGATTTGGGGTGTATTTCATCTTACTACAACGGAAGGCCGGTTGTCCAGTCCAAAGAGCCGTTTTAACGCCTTTTGGCCCAAAAAACGAAGAGGGCAGGCCCCCCGAGGGGGGCCTGCCCTCTTCCATGAATAATACAGTCAGCTACCCGCTGTAGGCAATAATCCTAGCCTCCCCCGCCCTGGTCGGATATGCCCTCGACCTTCAGCGTCTGGCAGACCTGGGAGCATCTCGTGCAATAGAATGTGTGGTTGAGCTCGTATTCCTTGTAGATCGAGCATGTTGCGCAGACGCAGTCTTTTTCCCACTGTATCTTCTTGGACGTGCCGATGAGCGGGAAGCAGTACCCCGTGGGCGCGTCGCCCGCCACATAGGTGGGGCATGCCGGACACTTGCACTTTTTGAGGACATATTCCTGACGATTCTGATACTCTTCCTTTTCCATCTTCTCGATGCCGAACTTGTCGATCCTGTCGTACTTACCCATTTTTCCCTCCTTGGGTTTTTAGCGCCGCCGGAGCGGCAAAATGGCTTAAAAATCAGAGAGTTCCAATGAAGCCACTATATGCTTGAAATATATCGGGGTTCATGGAAATCGTCAAGTGAGGCAGGTCACAGACTCGAATTATTTTATTTTAGGGGGGAAGGCCCTGCGAGGGCAACGGGAGCGTCCGATCTTTTTTATCGGCAAAAAAGAGGGGAGGCCTTGCGGCCTCCCCTCTTTTGACACCTGCGGCCATAGCCGCATTGACGCTTACAGGACTAGCAGGGCTTCTCGGCGCCCTTCCTGTTGTAGTAGTAGAAGTTGAGGATGGTGCATATCGCGCAGAAGACGATGAGGCCCCAGAAGAAGGGCTTCGGAGACCCGGTGCTCGCTATCGTCTTGCCTATAAGTAGCGCGAATATGAACGGGCCGTAGGCCGCTATCGCGCCGGTAAAGCCGAGGACGCCGCCCGCCTGCCTCGGGGTGAAGATCATAGGTATCTGCCTGAAGGTCGAGGCGTTGCCTATGCCGGTGAAGAAGAATATCGCGAGCATCAAGTAGACGAAAGAATTGAACGACTCGAGCCCGGTGGGCGCGAGCGACGGCATGATGAGGAACGAGAAGACTATGGTGCCTAGGCCGCAAATCGTCGTGATTATCGCGCCGCCGGTCTTATCCGAGATGAACCCGAAGATGACGCGGGAGGCCGCGCCGATGAGCGGGCCGTAGAACGCGTACTTGAGCGGGTCCGGGGCGTTCGGGAACGTTCCGTAGAGAGCCTTTATCATCATAGGGAATGTCGCGGCAAGGCCGGAGAACGAACCGAATGTCATGATGTAGAGAGCGGCCATTATCCAGGTGTGCTTGTTCCTGAATATGTCGAGCTGTTCGGTGAAAGAGGCCTTGATCGGCACGCTCTTAAGGAATATGAACGAGAGTGCGCCGAAGAGGACGAGCAGAGGCACGTACCAGACGACTCCGTTCTGGATCCAGATGTCCTTTACTATCTCCCCCGATGTGAAGACCTGCGGGCCGCCCATTGCGGCCCCGAATGCCGCAAAACCTATTATCCATGGGGTCACGAACTGGGCAAGGGAGACGCCGAAGTTGCCAAGGCCGGCCTGAACGCCGAGCACGGCGCCCTGGAGCCTTTTGGGGAAGAACATCGAGGTCGAGGGCATGAAGGAGGAGAAGTCCCCGCCGCCGAAGCCGGCGAGGAACGCTAGTCCTATGAACACCCAAAAGGGGGTCGC
Organism: Deltaproteobacteria bacterium; assembly: GCA_016218095.1. Lineage (GTDB taxonomy): Bacteria > Desulfobacterota > GWC2-55-46 > GWC2-55-46 > GWC2-55-46 > GWB2-55-19. Next base: position 2,704 of record JACREV010000187.1, read on the forward strand.
CGGGTTCTGGACCGCGTAGGCCAGCCCGATACAGGGTATGACCTTTAAAAAGTTGGAGACCCCGATTACGGCCCTTGTGCCGAATATCGGTATCAAGAACATGTGGACAAGGCGAAAGGTCCCGCCCGCGAGACCCGGCATCGAGGCGAGCCAGAACAGCTGCATGTTGTCGAACTTGAACCCTATCTGCGGGAGCCTGACGACGATCGCGCTGATGACGAACCATGTGGAAAACGAGAGTATGAGGCTTATGGTAGTTATTACCAGCGTCGTCCAGGCGATCTTGCCGCCTGTTTCCTTCCAGAACCGCTGGTCTTCAGGCTCCCATCTTTTCAACAAAGCCATTTAAGGCACTCCTTTTGTAACCTTGGCCCGGCCCGGTTTGAAAGCAAGGCCATATCCAACACTTCACCTGCAAATGGAAAGCGGGTCAAAACGGCACGTAAAAAAAGGGTGGGCGCGAGCGCCCACCCTGCCTTGATGACTTCAAAAACCTTGTTTTACAGCCCCTGGATTACTGCCCCTGCCAGGTCGACTTGGCCTTGTCCCACCAGGTGCCGCCGGAGTTGCCCCAGTCATACCTCTCAGCGCCCTTACGAGTGTAATACCACCAGTTGAGGAAGTTTGCGTACGCATAGAAGATCGCGGCGCCGATGAAGAACGGCATGGCGCTGCCGTACTTGGTAATGGAAGCGCCGATGAGGCTGGTGAAGATGAACGGGCCAAATGCCGCCCAGGCACCCGTCCAGCCGAGCATCTGCGCGCCCTTGGCGGGCGAATACGCGAAGACTATCGGGTACTGGCGGAAGGTCGCCGCGTTGGCTATGCCGGTCATCAGGAATATCCAGAGCATTATCAAGACAAACCCGGTGAACTGCTCAAGCCCTGTCGGCTTAAGGAACCCGCCGAACGCGAGGGCGAGGCACCCTATAATCTGCCCTATAAAGCACCATAACATGCCCTTAGACCCGCCCCACTTGTCAAATATAGGGCCGGTAACCGCGCGGGAGACGCCGCCGATGAGAGGCCCGAGGTAGGCGTACTGCAGGGGGTCCGGCGAGCCGTCAAAACCGCCGTAGATGACCTTTATCATCATCGGGAACGCGGCCGCATAACCTGAGAACGAACCGAATGACGCGATATAGGTTATCGTGCAGTTCCAGGTATGCGTCAGGGCCCTGTCCTTAGTGCTCAAGATCTCAAACTGTTTCTTGAAGCCTCCGCTCTTGATCCCGAGCGCCGCCGGGTCGATGCTTCTGAGGAATATCACGCAGAGGATGAAGGCCAGGATGAGGAACGGGACGTACCAGAACGCGGCGTTCTGGGCCCACATACCCTTCTTTATCCCCTTCTTGAGCACAACATCGGTTACAACACCGGCGTCGTTCTTCTTGACATCGAGCTTGTAGCCCTCGGTCTTCCTGACCTCGGTGACCGCTCCCTTTTCGTTCCTCGTGACATCTTCCTTCAATGCCTTTACGGTTTCGGTCTCCTGGAGGACAACATCCTTGACGACATCCCCCTCCTTGGTGACGATTATCGCGGAAGCGAGCTCAGGCTTGTTTACGACGACATCCTTCACGACATCGCCTGCCTTGGTGACGGTCAAAGCGCCCTTTACCGGGTCGGCCTTCGTGAATATCTGCGGGCCGCCGGCTATCGCGCCAAGGACGGCGCCGCCGATGATGACGGGCGTTACGAACTGGACGACGCTAACGCCGAAGTTGCCTATGCCGGCCTGGATGCCCATCGCGAGGCCCTGGAGCCTCTTCGGGAAAAAGATGGACGTGGAGGGCATGTAGGAAGAGAAGTCGCCGCCGCCCATGCCTGAGAGGAACCCGATTATCATGAAGGTGGACCACGGCGTGTTCATGTCCTGCACCGCGTAACCGAGCCATACCATCGGTATGAGCTTGATGATCGTCGCTATGCTTACTACCGGCCTTGTCCCGAGTATCGGGATGAAGAATGAGTGGATGAGCCTCAATATGCCGGAGGCGAACCCGGGTATCGCCGCGAGCCAGAAGAGCTCCATGGTCGTAAACTTGAAGCCTATGGCTGGAAGCCTAACGACCACTGCGCTCATGACAAACCACGTGGCGAAGGAAAATATCAGCGAGAAGGTGGTGACGCCGCATGTGCGCCACGCTACTCCGCTGCCGGTCTCGCGCCAGAACTGTTCATTTTCCGGCTGCCATTTTGTCAACTTTGCCATTTTCAGATTACTCCTTTCACCTTAATGAAGTACGAGAGGGTACAGGGTGTAGCCGTGCGTCTGATGGAAGGGCCCGGAAAGCCCCTCTTTCTTATATCGGTCAAGTTGTTAGTAGGTAGGTATTTGTGCTGAAACCGGTGGAGCGCTATGGCGAAAGGCGTCAACAGGCGAAACTAAACTAAACTAAAGAGGGTGGGCCCTAAGGCCCACCCTCCCGTGATCACTTGTACTGTACGATGTTCTCGGTCTGCGGTGTCCTCTTGTACCACCTCACGACCTGGTAAGGCCTTACGAGGTACTTGTAAGGGTTCAATACCACGAAGTGGGCGAGCCTTGAGAACGGGATGAAGCCGATGAATATCAGCGCGTTGAAGATGTGGACCTTTGTGATGAGGGGGAGCGAGGCCACATAGTCGACGTTCGGGTTGAGCTTAAGTATCGACCAGATCCAGGGTACAGCCGCTCCGGCGTACCAGTTGGAGCCCCACCTGTACATGGTGGCGTTGAGGACGCCGGTCACCACCTGTATGAGGAGGACGATGAGGATGAGCACGTCCCAGGAGCTGGTAAGGGCCTTGACCCTGGAGTTAGTGAGCCTCCTGTAGATGAGCGCGAGGAGGCCGAAGAGCGCCAGGAACCCGAACGAGAGCGCGGTGAGCTCGAGTATGTAGAGCCTGACCGGCACGCCGTTCCACGCGAGTATCGCGCTCGGGAAGAAGATCCCGAATATGTGGCCGAGAAGGATCGTTATGATCCCGTAGTGCCAGGGGAACGACCCGAAGAACAGGGTCTTGTTCTCCAGGAACTGCGAGGACTGCGACGACCATGTGTACTTGTTGCCTCTGTATCTCCATATCGCGCCGACAATTGCTGTAAAGATCAGCACGTACGGCATTGCGCCGAACAGGACCTTATCCATTATTTAGCCTCCTTAACATCCTTTTCTATGACTCTGTAAATGGCACTGATGACGTGAAAGTAGATGTTCTTTTTGTTCTTCTCGAAGTTCTTGTAGAGCTTCTCCATCGCCATGATCACGAACGATTCCCTGAAGTCCTTCTTGAGAGACTCGTCCTTGACGAAACCGAGGAAATGGAGCATGACAGGCAGGTGGTCCGGGAGCTCTCCCCTGGCCATCTCGTCGAAAGGGAAACCGTTCTCGTTGTACATCGACTTTATAGAGGAGAGCTTGCTCGCCCTCTTGAAGCCGTCGTAGAGGTGGTATCCCATGTCGAGCGTGAAGTCCGAAGTCAGCTCGAAGGTGTAGGAGTATACCCCTTGAAGATCATCAAGGGGTATCTCCTCCAGGTCCTTCTGGAATTTCTTGAGCTCTTCCACAGACTCTTCCGGGTGGCCTGGCAAGGAGGCCAGAGCCTTGATGCACTCCTCGGCCTTGAGCTTTATATCCTCTTTCGGATATTCAAGCAGCCCCGCAAGCTGTGTATATAAGCTCTTTTCCATGACCATCGCCTACCAGGTCCTCCCAAGGAACTCCTTCTTCTTCTGTCCGAAGCCTACGGAGCCCCTCTTCTCGTACATGGTCCTCGGGTCCACCGTAGTCATGTGCTCGCGGTGGGTCTCGGGGATCACGAACCTCTCCTGGAAGGTGCCGAGCGAGGTGAGTCTGTAGATGTCCTCGGCGTCCTGCGGGGTGAGCCCGACTGAGGAAAGGACGCTCTTCGCCTTGGAGTCGCCGATGTCGCCGACCCTCTTCTGGCGGATGTAGATGCGGACCGCCATCTGCTTCTTCAGCGATTCGAGCACTACCTGCTCGTTGCCGGCCGAGAGCATGTTGGCGAGGAACCTGATGGGGATCCTCATCTTGTCTATCTCGTTGAAGAACTCGGTCGACTCGGGATCGAACGTGCCGCCGTTTTCCGCCTTCGCGTTGTGGAGTATCGGCGAAAGGGGCGGGATGTAGAAGTTCATCGGCACGGTCCTGAACTCGGGGTGGTTCGGCATCGCTATGCGCCACTTCTTGAAGAGGTTGTACGCAGGCGACTGCTGAGCGGCCCTTATCCAGTTCTCGTCGATGCCGGCCTTTCTGGCCTCTTCGACTACCCTCTGGTCGTTCGGGTCCAGGACTATCTCCCTCATCGCCTCGACGAGCCTGTCGTCGGGGGTCTTGGCGACGTCTTCGATCCGGTCGGCGTCATAGAAGAGCGCGCCGACGAACCTGATCCTGCCGGTGCATGCGTGGGCGCAGGCGTTCGGCTGGCCGGTCTCGGTCCTGGGGTAGCAGAATATGCACTTCTCGCTCTTGCCGTTCGCCCAGTTGTAGTAGGGCTTCTTGTACGGGCAGGCGCTCACGCAGAACCTCCAGGCCCTGCAGGTATCCTGGTCGATGAGCACGATGCCGTCCTCGCCCCTCTTGTATATCGCGCCTGACGGGCAGGACGCGACGCAAGCGGGGTTCAGGCAGTGGTTGCATATCCTCGGGAGGTAGAAGAAGAAGAGCTTGTGGAACTTGGTGAGCATCTCCTTCTGCGATTCCGATAGGCCCTTGAGGTTCGGGTCGTTCGAGGCGTACAAGGGGCTGCCGCCCATGTCGTCGTCCCAGTTGGGGCCGAGGACTATCTTCTCCATGAACTCGCCGGTGATGAGCGACTTGGGCCTCGCAACGGGCTGGTCGTCTCCGGCCGGCGCGTTGAAGAGGTTCTGGTAGTCGTAGGTGAACGGCTCGTAGTAGTCGTCCACGGTCGGCAGGTTCGGCTGGAAGAAGATGTTCGCCAGCGTCCTGATCTTGCCGGGGCCTTTGAGGAGCTTCAAGCGGAGGGACCCGCCGGAGACCTCCCAGCCGCCCCTGTACCTCTCCTGGTCTTCCCAAGTGAGGGGGTAGCCGGCGCCGGGCTTGGTCTCAACGTTGTTCCACCACATGTACTCGGCGCCCCTGCGGGATGTCCACACGTTCTTGCAGGACACGCTGCAGGTGTGGCAGCCGATGCACTTGTCCATGTGAAAACTCATCGATAACTGAGCTCTTATATCCATTACCACTTCACCTCCTGGTTTCTCATTTTTCTCACCAACACTGTGGTGTCCCTGATGATCGGGATCGGGCCCCAGCCGTTAAAGGCATAGGAGAACTGCCCGTAGGCGCCGGTCATGAGGGTAGGTTTCAGACGCTGCCTGGTGAGCGAGTTGTGGAATCCGCCCCTGATCTTGTTCCTCTGCTCCGCCTTCGGGATGTTGATGGTCCTTTCCTGAGAGTGGTACGCGAAGCAGGTCCCGGTGGGGATCCTGGCGCTTACTACGGCGCGGCAGACGAATATGCCGTTGTCGTTGTAGGCCTCGACCCAGTCGTTGTCCTTTATGCCCACGCTCTCGGCGTCCTTGTCGTTGACCCAGCAGGAGTTGCCGCCGCGGGACAAGGTCAACATCCTCAGGTTGTCGTAGTGGGTCGAGTGTATCTGCCACTTGCCGTGCGGAGTGATGTAGTTGAGCATCAGAGCGTCGGTCTTGTCCGACTTCTGGAGCTCGTTCATCCTCGACGGGTTCAGCTTGTACTTATGGGCGCACAACGCCTCGCCGAACTGGAGATATATCGGGTGGTCGAGGTAGAAGTGCTGCTTGCCCGTGAGCGTCCTCCAGGGCACCCTGCGCTCGGTCTGGATGGTCCAGGTGCCGTACGCGCGGCCCTTTCTGTTGTCTCCGGTCCAGAGAGCACTGGTGAGCCACCTCCTCGGCTGGGCTACGATGTCGTCGTAGGTGACCGTGAAGTTCCTGTCAGGCCCGGCGATCTCCTCGGCAAGGCCGTGGGCGCCAGCCCTGAACTCGACCTCTGGGTATATCTCCCTGACGGCCTTCTTGGCCGCGTCGTAGTTCTCGGCGTGCAGACCGGTGTGGTGCTCTTCTTCCACCCACTGCCTGTAGCCCACTTCACCGTTGGTCGTGCCGGAGAAGGCCATGACGAAGTTGCAGGCCTCCTTGGCGGTCCTGATGGAGATGAGCTTCTGGCCGTTGAACTCGACGGAGTCGATGTGCTCCTGCTTCAGGTAGTTCTCGTAGAGGTCCTTGCCGTCGAGCATGATCCCGTGGAACCCGTACTTGCCCTTCATGAGGGGGCCGACAGAGATGTACTGCTTGTCGATGTTGGCGTAATCCCTCTCGACCACGCTGATGGACGGCATGGTCTTGCCGGGGATAGCCTCGCACTGCCCCTTCTTCCAGTCCTGTACGCCGTTAAGCGCGGGCTGGGCGATCTCGCCGGGGGTGTCGTGTCCGAGAGGAGCGGTCATGACCTCCTTTACCGGCCTCGGGAAGTGCTTCTTGGCTATCTCCGAGAACTTCTCGGAGAGGAACCTGTAGGCGTCGTAGTCGCTCTTCGACTCCCAGTTCGGCTGTACGGCCGCGCCCATCGGGTGGATGAAGGAGTGGAGCTCGGTCGTGTTGATGTCCTCCTTCTCGTACCAGTGGGCCGCCGGGAGCACGATGTCGCAGTAGGTCGGGGTCGTGTTCATACGCATGTTAAGGTCG
>JACREV010000188.1 GCA_016218095.1 Deltaproteobacteria bacterium
CCTCTGTCCGGCCGGGAGGTTCCTGTCGGCGACGGCCTCGCCTTTGACGATTATCGAGCCTGTCAAGAACGCCTGCCTCGGGTCGGTCGTGACCTGCGGCATGACCTCTGCCCAGGCCGCAACGGCGAAAAGGAACAGGACTACCGGTATGACAATGGCATTGAGTCTTCTCATCCTTCCTCCTTCAGGTGGCTTATACCCTAAAAACGGGATTTTTACCGTGACTTTAATGTATGTTCAGGTGCTGTCTTAGGACCCTGACGGCAAGCACCGCCTCGGCCCCGTCTACCGCGTCGTTCGGCCTGAACTCCCCGGAGAGCTCCCCTTCCATGATGTTCCTCGTCGTCACATTCATGATGGCGTTGTACCACGCCGACGACGGCGTGACGTCCGGGAACGGTGACTTCTCGTGGCCGAAAAAGGCTGTGGCGAGATTTTCATCCCCAGTAATCTTTAAGAGCACGTCCTCGATGACAAAGGCGAGCTCCTTCCTCGTCACGGGGTTCTCGGGCTTGAAGAGATAGGCCTTCGTCGTCTCGTCGTATATCGGCTCAAGTCCCCTCACGTTCCACTTCATGAGGGTCTCCGCCTCTTCCCTGAACTGGTTGTTCAGCATGTCGGCCGGGACGAACTCGGCCTTCTTTTTATCGGCCATCGCGAGCGGGATCCTCCCGGCGAAGAGCTTGTTTATCTTGAGCTCGTCTACGAGGAGCGCGGCCATGTCGGCCCTCCCGACGGAATCCTTTACCGCTATTTCCCTGCCCACGTCGCCGAGCGTGATGCCGGCCAGCGCCCTTACGATCTTATCGGTCTTCTTCCACGCCTTGTCCGAGGGCGCGGCCCACTTGGATTCGGCCTTGGCAGAGAGGACCTCGCTGAACATGTCCCGCGCCCTCTGGAACTCGCGTGCCTCGAGGAACGCGGCCCCCATGAAGTAGCTCGCGGCCTCCCTCCCGTCGTAGTAGACAAGCTTTCTCTCGTCGACCTTGAGCTTCAACGCGTCCCTGTAGTCGTCCTCTACTTCATTGAGCCAGCCCTTCGAGGACTTGAGCATCGTATAGACGCGCATGGAGGCGAGGTGGTAGGCGAACTCGTCCTCGGGCCTCGATGCGTTCTTGTACGCGGCCTTTAAATGATCGTTGGCGCGCTCGGCGTCTACCTTCCTGTAGGCGTTGTCTTTTTTGGCGACGGCCCTCATCGCTTCGACTATGGCGAGCCCGGCGTGCGCGGGCCCGTAGGATGCGTCGCAGTAAGAGGCGCGCTCGAATTTGGAAGCCGCCTCGTCTATCTTCTTCTGGTCAAGGAGCTCCATGCCTACACGGTAGTGGTGGGCCGGGTTATCCTCTACGCCGTCGCACTTCGGCATCTGCTTGGCGCACCCGGAAAAGACAAAGACCGCCAGCAGCAGGAAAGAAAATGCGCCCAAGAGCCTATTCATCAAAACCTCCTATTTTAAGACCTTGACTACGTCCCCGGCCTGAAAACCCGCGCCGGACTTTACAGACGCCTCAGATATCTTCTCATTCTGGTGCGCCGTTATTATCACCTCTCCTATGAGCCTGTCCCTCTTGCCGAGCGACCTCCCCGTATCCGGGTCTATGAGCTCGGCCCCGGGCCTGTAGACGCCGAGGACGGTGCCCGGCTCAAGGCGGGACTTCGTCCCAGCCCTTATGACGACAGCGCCCGGCTCGACGAGCACCACCCTTGTAGTAAAGGGGATGGAGTTGAGCTTCTCTATCACCTTCGTCATCGCCTTTGAAAGGGCGTCCCGAAGAGCGCCGTCACGGAGCCCCGGATCGGCCGTCGACCTCGATCCCATGCCGAGGACGCCGCCGGTCTTTTTCCTGTACTCGCCGACGCCGGATTCCGAGACGAGGCTCATGCCGGTAGAGATGTCCACGAGCGAATAATCGACCTGCACGCGCGCTATGCGGGTCTTGCTTTGTGCCAGGAGCACGTCCGAGGACTCCTCAAGCTCCGAGTAAGACGTTATCGCGCCGGTTATTCTGAAGTCCACCGACTCGAACCCAACGGATGCGTCCTTCTTGCCGGTCTTGACCGCCCCGGACTGCTGGAGCTCGATCAACCTCTCCTGCTCGCGCATCTCGTCCCTTGTGAGCACTACGGGCTCGAGCCCGGACTGCTTGACGATGGTCCTCAAGATCTCCGTCGCCGACTCCCCTATCCCTATGACCCTCGACGGCGTCCTGTTGTCGAAGTGGAGTATCGCTATATTGTACTCGGGGCCTCTGTAGAGCCCGCCCGCTGTCTCAAGCCTCTGTGTCTGTCCGGTGAGCGTTACGTCGTCTTTTACCGCGCCGGTCGTCGTAGGGGTGCACCCCCCGAGGAACGGAGAAAAAAGGAGCGCTGACGCGAAGAGCGCGGCACCCCCTGTCTTAAGGCTTTTTATCATAGGTATACCTCCGTTTACCATGTTTTTAAGTCTCCCCGGTCTCATCTCCACGGCGGCGGGATCGGCCTTCCCGGCGGAGGAGGCGGCGGGAAATCCCTGGGCCTCGGCTCCTCTACAGGCTCGACCGCCTTTGCGGTCCCGGGCCCGGCGGGAAAACTCGCCATGAGCTTGTTTATCATCTCGTCGGTCTCGAACTTAAGGTGCACGCCGAGAGCCTTGGAGAAGAGCTTCTCTCCTATGGCTATCATCGCGGCGTCCTCTACCTTCTCGGTCTTCCCGGCCCTGAGTAACTGCCAGTCCGAGAGGCCGGGTATTTCAGAGAGCCCCTTTATGTCCTTGAAGTCCTCTATACCGTCCCCCTTTATCTCTTTAAGGAGCGTCACCCCCGCGCCGATGTCGCCGCCGGCTATCCCGCTCTTGACGCCCATGCCCCTCGCCCAGACGACGTGGCCGGACTTTACGTCCACGAGCTTGAAGGCGGCCCTCACCTTCTTCATATTATAGAGGCCGGTCGTGACGTCGTCGAAGTTCAGGAGATACCCGTATATGACGCCGTCGACTCCGAGCGTTTCGCCGAGCTCCTTTGGGGTGGTAAGCTCCAATTGGCTCCCGAGCGTTATGCCCATCCTGTCCATGAGGGTCTGGTCGACCTCGGTGAGGGGCTTAGGGAGGTAGTTCATGTTATCGAGCCTCCGGAAGAGCTCCTCCCTGACGGTCTTCGGCCCGTCGACGTCGTTCGTCGCGTTATACATCGGTAGAAGCGCTACGGTATAGACCGGGTTTGACGGGTTAGGCCGCACGCGCCTTTGCGGCGCGGCGCAGGCCGCTACGACCAGGAGAAGCACGACCGACAGGACAAAAAACTTTTTCCGCATCTTAAGCTCCTTCATTTCGCACCTGAAAGGCACCTGTCTCAGGGCCTCTGCGGTTCATCCTCTATAGCCGCCTCTATGGTGTTGGCGGTAGTCCTCGTGACCTTGAGTCTCAAGCCGAGCCTTGCTATATCGTCGGCGATCGCCTGGGCTGTAAGCCTTGAGTCGAGTTCGAGGGTAGCGGTACCGCCCTCGAACCTCCTCTGGTAAACGGCGGAGACGCCGCGGACCCTCCCCTTGATGGCGTTCTTGATCTCCGTAAGCCTCTTATAATCGGTAATGTTCTCTATCTTCAATGTCACGGATTGAGGCCCGAGCGACCACTTCGCCGCTATCTGCGCGATGAGCTTGTCGCTTAAGTCTGTCGCCGCCTTTGACAACGCCTCTGTCCCGCCCGTGACCTCGGATATGTGCCGTGAGACACCGTGTCCCTTTGCGGAGCCGAGGACTACGCCGTCGTCTACCCTGACCGCCTGGGCTGTTATGTCGGCTATGTAAGAGCCTACGTTTGACCCAGGCGTCCGCGGGCCAACGGTGGCCAGCGCCTTGCCGAATACCACGACCTCGGCGTTAAAGACGCTCCCTACGCGCGCGGCCCCCTTGCTCGTCAGGTCCTCTACCCTGAAGGCGTCCTCTATGACGACGGTCCCGGCGGATGAGTCGACCACATTGAAGCCCTTTTCTAAAAACTTCTCCTTGAGCGAGGCCTCGGCAGAGGACATGTCTATGGCTTCCCCCCTGTACTCGGACCTCCCCCACCACCAGAAGGCGTAATACCTCCTGCCGATGTTCTTCTCGGCTATCATGAAGAGGACCCTCGGCCGCTCGGCCTTTACCTGCAGTAGCCCCATCGCCCCGAGGTCTTCCTTTATATCGCCTAAGGCCACGACCGCCCTCACCGTCGCCTGATAGAGCCCCGGAGACTGGACCTCGCGTATGACCGTATACGAGCGTATGTACCCGGCGGTCTTGGTATAGACGTTGTCACGGAGCGGCTGGTAATTCTCGACGAGCGTATCTGAGGCTACGAGCGTGCCGACGGCCTGCTCGACTGCCTTTCTCAAAGCATCGGCAATCGCGGCGTCCCTAGCCAGCGCGATATTGCCGCCTGAGACAGAGGCTATGCCGGTAGACTCGACCGTCCTTTCGAGCGGCTCATCCGCGAATGAATTTGTGAATGGGATTGAGAAGATGGCGAGTATTACGAGGATGAGAGCGAGTGAAGCGCGTTTCAAGAGGAGACTTGCAGGCCTTTCGGACCCGTGTTGCATAAGACCTCCGTAATGTTTTGACCGCGGGGCCGCTGGATCGCGGAGCCTTGAGCGGCGGCCATCGTTACGGAGTATATATCACATTTCCAGCGGCAAGTCCATTGTGGCCGAAGGGTTTGCGGGGCCTAAACCGGCGGGCTCGCGGAGGTGGCCGGAGCGCCTGTCTCAAACCTTATTACACCAGTCTCGTCGACGAAAAACCAGCGCACGGAAGCGGAACCGTCGAGCGGGTTCGCGTTCACCGTCCAGTACGGGATGCCGCCGGCCACGCCTGATGCGAGCGTGAACCTGTAATCGTGCTCGTCCCTCGTGGCTGTTCCCGCGGCAGGGGACAAAATACCGGTCGCGACGAGGTCCTGGAAGTCGCCCGAGTAGAGCCCTGTCGGGTCGCCGAGCCTGTGGACCTCCTCCGCCTTCCTTATCTTGGAGAGCATCGTAATGACCGCCGTCTCCCTCGCCTTCTGGATGAAGGACGTGTACGCGGGGATGGCTATGATGGCGAGTATGCCGAGTATGCCGAATACGAAGAGGAGCTCGATGACGGTAAAACCCTTTGCTCGGATCAAAGCGTCGCCTGAACGTATCGGACGGATTACCGTCATTTCCGGAATCCCCTGCTGTTCAATTCCGTTATTATCGATCGTATATGGAGCTTGACGTCCTCGGGGTACTTCGCGCCCTCGGCGTCGAGCATGGCCTGGACCGTCTCGAGCCTGTTCTTTATGTCCTCGAAGGACTGGGCGGCCCTGTTCCTGTCAAGCTCCAAAGAGGCGGAGAGCTCGTTCAAGAGCCCTTCCATCTCCTTGAACTCATCTCCCTTCCTTATCCTTATCCGCGAGCCGTAATCCCCTCTTATAAGGCCTTTTACCAGGACCTCGAACCTGTACATGGGCCCCACGACCTTGTGGGAGGAGAATATAGCGTGTATGCCCGCGAGCATGGCGGCCACGAAGAGGCCTATCCAGACCCTCTTGTGTAGATAGAGTACGATAGCCGAGATCCTCGTCTGCTCCTCGAGGTCGGTCGCGTAATTGAGGTCCTGGTACAGCGGGTAGAAGATGATGAACCCGAGTATTACCGAATAGGTGATGATGTAGATGAAAAGGCTCATGGCGAGCCTTATCTGGTACTGGTTTACGATGATCTTTCTGCGGGTAAACGCCATCAATACTCTCCGTTTTGAGTGTAATAAGAACCGGTCAAGATGGGGCGAGTCCCGCGACTCTGATCTCGAATAATCACATGGCTGCGCGGGCGAGGCTGTGCGCGAACGCACACAGCCGCTCAATTGAAATGATATGCGATTACGGTTTTTTTATCAAGAGGGGCCGGGGGCTTAAGGCTTGAAGTCGGCCTTTACGAGGGCGAGTTTCTTTTCATCGAAGAGAAGGTCTATCGCGGTCAGCCCCAGGGCCTTTACGCCTTCCATGAGGGAGCGGTGGCCGTCGGGCGTAACGGTCGCCTCGGCGAACTCTCTCGTGTGTATGTTTATGCCGTCCCGTATCGGCACATGCGGGTGGATGGTCGGCGCCACCTGGGATACGTTTCCCACGTCCGACGACCCGACGTTCTTTTCAATCGGCGAGAGGTCTTCGGAAAGGCCAAGGAAGGCGAGAGAATCCCTGTATACGGAGGCGAAGGCGTCGTTCAGCTTCATTGGGGCGTTAAGGTCGCCGACCTCTTTCGCCTCGAGCGTGCACCCGGTTGCTATCGCCGCGCCCTTCGCGCAGTTCAGTACGCGCTCCTTTGCCGAGGCGAGCTCTTCTAAGTCCTTCGCCCTCACATAGAAGCTCGCTTCAGACCTTTCCGGGATGATGTTAGGCGCTCTTCCGCCGTCCGTTATTATGCCGTGGACGCGGACGTCCCCGCGTAACTGCTGCCTTAAGGCGGAGATGGCGTTGAAGGTCTGTATGACGGCGTCGAGGGCGTTTATCCCCTCTTCGGGATAGGCCGATGCGTGGGATGACCTGCCAAAGAATACGAAGTTCAGGCGCACGAGCCCGAGGAAGTGCTTGACTACAGTCCGTTTGGACGACCCGTGGACCATCATGGCGGCGTCGATGTCAGAGAATACGCCGTGCTTCACCATCTCTATCTTGCCCTTGCCGAGCTCCTCGGCGGGGGTGCCGAGTACGACAAGCGAGCCTTTGTCCTTGAGATGTTTTTTGAGCACAGGCGAGAGAGAGATCGCCGCGCCGATGGAGGCCATGCCCGCTATATTGTGTCCGCACCCGTGGCCGATGCCGGGCAGAGCGTCCATCTCGGCGAGGAGCGCAATCGATGGCCTGCCGCTACCGAGTGTCGCCCTGAAGGCCGTCTCCATCCCGGCTATGCCTGCTTCGACAGAAAAGCCCGCATCTTTCAGGAGCCCCTGCATAGCGGATGAGGTCTTGTACTCTTTCAGCCCCAGCTCCGGGTTCCGGAATATGGAGTCGCTCAAGTCGAGTATTTTCGATTTAAGCGATTCGGCGGAGGAGACGAGCTCTTTTTTTAGTGCGTTTAAGTCTGTCATAGTTTTAACCTCCCCTCCCTTGACGGGAGGGGATAGAGGGGAGGGTGACTGCTCGGCGCAGGGCCAAAGTATCCGGAGACGACTATAATCTAAACACCCCTCTATCGATGGATATGAACTTTGCCCGTCCGGCCAGGACTGCTCGGCGCAGGACCAAAGTCGGTACGGGGTCTCCGGATAAATCGATTCTTCTACCGTTCGATACCTAATTGCCTGCCCGGCACGCTTCACCCCCACCCAACCTCCCCCGTCAATGGGGGAGGGTTAAGAATAAAAACCTCCATCTTCCAACCAAGACTTATACGGCCTATGTCTTAAAAAGAAACTGGCCGAGTGCAAGCTATGAAGCAAAGCCGTATGACCAGTCTAAAGATGAGATTGCTTCGCCACGGCTCGCAATGACTGCATTCGTTAAGGCCCCCTTCGGGGGCCTTAACCTCAAAATCATTTTATAAACCCCATCTGCTCGAGCTTTAAGATTATCCTCTGCGACGCCTCGTCAGGCGAGCAGTCGCGGGTGTCTATCACGAGCTCCGCGTTCTCCGGGGCCTCGTAGGGGTCGCTTATGCCCGTAAACTCCTTTATTATGCCGGCGCGCGCCTTTGCGTAAAGCCCC
>JACREV010000021.1 GCA_016218095.1 Deltaproteobacteria bacterium
TGCTCGCCGAGATGACGAACGCCATAAAGGCCGCCGACGCGAACATCTCGAGCGCGGACATAAGGACCAACCAGGACAACAAGGCCGTCTGCACCTTCGAGGTCGAGGTAAACGACCTCCAGCACCTGAAATCCATCATAGCCGGGCTACAGAAGATAAAGAAGGTCATAAAGGTGGAGAGGCTCCGGGGGGTCGCCAAGGACTCGGAGGGGACGGTCTGAGGCGGCGAGCCTGCCAAATCAAGTTGCGTGGCCGGGATTTCGGTACCCCTCTTTTCTAAAGAGGGGTGAGGGGAGATTACTTCAAAATGCTAATGTTATAATCCCCCTTAGTCCCCCTTTAGAAAAGGGGGAAATATTTTGATTCAGGATTCCACCTTTTTTTTGATTCTAAAATTGCCCGTCCGGCGACGACTCCGGCAAGGACTGCTTTGCGCAGGGCAAAAGCCATATCGTGGGCACAAGGGTTCATAAGCGCACAGCCATAGGATTCTAATTTGCCCGTCCGGCAAGGACCAGGAGGTGAGATGCAGAGGAAAGAGATAAAGACAGACATGGCCCCGAGGGCCATAGGGCCGTACTCCCAGGCCGTGCAGATTGGACGCCAGATATACCTCTCAGGCCAGATACCGATAGAGCCGATGACCGGCGAGGTAGTGCCGGGGGATATCAAGATACAGACGAGACAGGTCTTGAGGAACCTGCAGATGGTCCTCGCGGAGGCGGGCGGGGGACTAAAGGACATCGTGAAGACGACCGTCTTTTTAAAGGACCTCTCTAAGTTCGCCGACATGAACGGGGTATACGGTGAGTTCTTCACGCCGCCTTACCCGGCGAGGGCGACGGTCGAAGTAAGCGCGCTTCCGAAGGGCGTGGAGGTAGAGATAGACGCGATAGCCGTAATAGAGGACGAGGGGTAGGGAGGCCTTGCGCTCGCAGGCGTTTGGCGCATGAAAAGTTCGGGTTGCGCCGCAAACAAAAAACCCGCCTTGCGGCGGGTCCTGTAAGCGAAAGAGGTTGGAACGGATCAGGCGGCTTTGGTGACTACGCCTGAGCGGATGCACCTGCTGCATACCCTGATCTTCTTTACCTTGCCGTTCTGAATGGCACGGACGGACTGGAGGTTGGGGTTCCACCTCCTCCTGGTCTTGTTATGGGCGTGGCTGACATTGTTGCCGAATGTCGGGCCTTTTCCGCAAACATCGCATGTGGCTGCCATCTGGATCTCCTCCGGGGAATATTGTAATCTAGAAAAAATAGCATAAAAGACGGGACTCTGCAAGGGATTTTTGAAGTATAATGAATAATAAGGCAAATAACAGGGGGCTCGCGCTCGTCGTAGCCCTCTTGGTAGCTTACGTAATATATCTCTTCTCCGGTTTTATAGGCGACGTGAGGGAGATAGACGCGATCGAAGCGAGGGGGAAGGCAGACGCGATAGTCGTGCTCACCGGCGGGCTCGGGAGGACCGAAGCGGGGTTAAACCTCCTTTCCTCCGGCACGGCAGGGGTGATGATATTGAGCGGGGTCCATGAGGACGCTGAGCTTGACTCCATATTTTTCAATAAAAAACTTAATGAAAACGATAGGTTAAAGATAATGCTTGAGAAAAGGTCTCGTAGCACGATCGAGAACGCCATCGAGGTGAGGCGCATATTCGAGGAGAATGGTTTCAGGTCCATGGTGCTCATCACCTCCGGCTATCACATGAAGAGGGCGCACTACATATTCCGGAAGGTCATGCCCGAGGATTACGTCATAATGCCGTATAGTGTGGATTCGCCGAATTTTGACGCGACGAGGTGGTGGGGGTCGACTTCTTTGGGCCTCCTTACAGTCGAGTTCCTCAAATTCTACTGGTATGCGGCCGGGTTTGGGCTCGGGGTGTACGATATTTAGGGGCTTTTTCGAAAGGAGGTCTCATGAACAGGACGCTTTCGTATAAAAAGCCGGTTTTTCTGTTGGTTTCGTTGATCTTCCTGGCAGTAACTCTCGGGTTCGACTATCCGGCAAGGAAGATCCTGCCCTTGAAGGACAGGACAGGCGGGGGCGGGAGTGGTGAGGCCATAATAGAGAGGATGGGCATCACCTACGGCCAGAGGTCGATCGGCATAGACTTCTCCGGGCTCAAACCCGGCTCGGTCTATACGGTATGGTTGGAGAGGAAGGAGCCGAGGGAATTGAAACCCCTCGGGGTCGACGAGCACCACTTCAAGACCGGCGCGGACGGAAAGGCGCGGTACGTGACCCAGTCGTCGGAGTACGACATCGACCAATTCCGCTGGGACTATATATCGGTCTATTACCACCCTGACGGCGACCCCGGGAACACGAAAGACATGACGCTTGCGCTCTCGGGGGACTTGAAGCACGGGTGGCATACGTAGGAGAAACAAACGGCGGGACTGGGAAGTCCCGCCTATCATTTTTTTTAAGTTCGACAGGCGCGGGCTTAAAGTCTACCTCCCCTGGCCCCTCCTTGTAAAGGAGGGGATTTTTTTTATTCCTCCCCTTTACAAGGGGAGGTTGGGAGGGGTGTATTGAGTCGATAGGCGCGGTTTTCCAACCGCGCTATGCCTTATGATCTCAGTTGAGTAACGGTAGATACCGTCTTGCCCGTCAAGACTAAATTGTTGCGAATTGAGGATTGAAGGGCGTTCCGGTTTTGAGCACTCCGTAGATTATGTGAACGAGTTTTCTCATTGCGGCGCAGACGATGACCTTGCCGTTTTTGCCGTTCTCCTTGAGGCGGCGCTGGAAGGCCGAGACAACGGGATTAAATCTCATGGCGACCATCGCTGGCATATAGAAACATTTTCTCAGCCTCGCGTTGCCTGTCTTGCAGAGGCGCGGTTTGCCCTTCACGGAGGTGCCGGAGATTTTGTCCCTGGGCGCAAGGCCCATGAAGGCCACTACCTCCTTCACGCTCTCGAACTTCTGGAAGTCGAGCTCGGCGAGGATGACCGAGATTGTGGCGTCGCTTATGCCCGGTATGGTGATGAGAAGGTCTCTTTTATTCCTCAGGTCCGGATCGTCGTCTATCTCAGAGCGCATCTGCTTTTTGAGCTTCTCTATCTCCGAGTCGAGATAGGCAAGGTGCTCCTTGATGGAAGGCTCGACGAGAGAATGGGCGACTCCCAGCCGGTTTAACTCCTGTGTGCGGATGGAGATAAGGGCCTCCAAACTCCTTGCGATGGCCTGCATCCGCCTTACTGCAGGCGCGGGCGGGGCCCACGGCTCAGGCTTCATGGCAAGGCAGAAACGGGCTATTATGCCTGCGTCAACA
>JACREV010000190.1 GCA_016218095.1 Deltaproteobacteria bacterium
GCGCTCGACTACCTCTTCAAGGGGAGGGTGACGAAGTTCCTCGGCGCGGCGACCCATGTCTACGACGGCGTAGCCTTCAGGGAGAACTCCGCGTACTTCGGGACCGCGGGTAAGTACCTGAACGACTTCACCGTAAAATGGTTACTCATAAGGGATAAGAACCGCGACATAAAGTCCGACATAAGCATAATCGGGTCGGAGTCGGTCTATCCACGCATTTCCCTCGCCCCGAGCAACGCCGTAAAGCTCGAGCTCAAGGACGCCGAGACCGGCGCGATAGACGTATTCCTCCTCCACTACCCGGCCCCGCCGGAGAACATCACCAGGACCTGGATAGGCGCAGAGATGTCTATCCAGAAGAAAGACGAAGAGGTGACGCTCTCATTCAACGGCATGCCTTTTGACAAGGTCACCCTGCAGTCGACATACAGCGGCTGGCTGATGGACGGCATCGACCTGCTCGGAGGATATTACAGGGGCGCCGCCGAGTCGATCTATGTGAATAACCTGCATTTTCACGCAGATACCGCAGAAAGCGACCTTGACTTTTAAGGGTGGGCGCCCCCCATGTCCATCGGCTTCACGGGAGATCCCTGCCCTGCCCCCTGTTATATTAGTTATAAAAATTGCTATTGACTTACCATGACAAACATATTAGACTGTTTCCAAAATAGTCATGAGGGCTATATGGCCATGAAGGCGCAAGCTGCACCCGCATCCAAGGAAAACAACAGGGTCCTGATAGCCGAAGACAATTCCAAGACCCGGCTTTTTCTCAAAAACCAGCTGGAGCTCCTGGGGTATGATGTCATCTGCGCCGTATCCAACGGAGCGGCCGCGGTCGAGAAGGTCGCGGAGATGAACCCCAACCTCGTCATAATGGACGTCAAGATGCCCGAGATGGACGGCATCGACGCGGCCAGGGAAATAACCTCAAGGGGGCCTGTGCCGATCATCCTTATCACGGGCCTTTCATCCGACGAGGTCGCGACAAAGGCCATCGAGGCCGGCGTCTTCGCCTATCTTGTAAAACCCGTCACCAAAAAACAGCTCGAGCCGGCGATAAAGCTCGCCATGGCGAGGTACAGCGAGTTCAAGTCCCTCAAAGTCGAAGTCGACGACCTCAAGGACGCCATAGAGACGAGAAAGCTCGTCGAGCGCGCCAAGGGCATCCTCATGAAGAGGTGCAACATCTCCGAAGAGGAGGCCTTCAAGCTCCTTCAGTCCCACTCCCAGAAGGAGAACAAGAAGATGCGGGAGATAGCGGACAACATAATAACGGCCTCAAAGCTCATCTGACCCCGGCCCTGCGGGCGCTTTTTCAGCAAAGACCGGTCTCCGGGTAATCGCTCACCGTTTCCTGTAAACCCGGATATTATCCTTTATCGATACCCGTCTTTCCTTTCGATTACCATCTTTCGTTCCCCCTTGACTAATCAGAGCGGTACTGATATCTTAAAATAATCCCGGAATACCGTTAATTTCCGGCCTTTATACGCTAGGGGTGTCCGAAAGGACTGAGAGTCTTCCGAACGAAGAGACCCTAACGACCTGATCTGGGTAATACCAGCGTAGGGAAGCGGCTCAAGTTTACTTTCAAAGGCGAGGCATTTGCGCCCGAGCCGCCCCTGTGGGCGGCTTTTTTATTTTCTATGAACGAGATAGTAGACACCCGACAGATAGAGACGCTCCTCGAAGAGGGCGCAAGGGCATCACGCGAAGACGTAGCCCTTATACTCGAGAGGGCCTCCCTCGGCAAAGGCACCTCGCTTGAGGACGCCGCCGCCCTCTTGTCCGTCAAGGACGAAGAGACGCTCGCCGCGCTCCTGAGGAAATCGGGGGAGGTAAAAGACAGGGTCTTCGGGAAAAGGGTCGTACTCTTCGCGCCGCTCTACCTCTCGAACTTCTGCACGAACGGGTGCGTCTACTGCGGCTTTCGTAGCGCCAACCGCTCTGTAGAGAGAAAGGCGCTTACGCCTGACGAGGCCGTCATCGACGCAAAGGCGCTTGAGGCCATGGGATTTAAGAGGGTCCTCCTCGTCACAGGAGAGGACCCGAGGTACGGAATAGACTACATAGCCGCCTGCGTAGAGGCGATATACGCCAAGACCGGGATGCGGATAGTCCACGTGAACGCGCCTCCGATGGAGACCGAATCGCTGAGATTGCTTAAGGAGGCCGGGGCCGGGGTCTACCAGTCTTTCCAGGAGACATACCACAGGCCGACTTATGAATTGGTCCACCCGCACGGCAACAAGAAGGACTATGATTTCAGAATAAAGGTAATGGACAGGGCGATAGAGGCCGGGTTCGAGGACGTGGGCATCGGAGCGCTCCTCGGCCTCCATGACCACAGGTTCGATTGCCTCGCCACCATTGCGCATTCAAAGCATCTCTTTGAAAGGTTCGGCACGCACGCGCACACGGTCTCCATCCCGAGGCTCCGCCCGGCTGATTCGGGCTTAAATGATGTGCCTCACCCGGTCTCCGACCTTGAGCTTAAAAAGATAGTCGCGGTCTTCCGGCTCGCCATCCCGAGCGCGGGTGTTGTCGTCTCTACAAGGGAGGGCGCGGCATTCAGGAGCGAGCTCCTTCATGTCGGGGCGACCCAGTTGTCCGCCGCATCGAAAACGAACCCCGGCGGCTACGCCCAGGGGAGGTCCCTTGAGCAGTTCTCGACAAACGACCAGAGGGGCCTGCCTGAGGTCATGTCGTCGGTCGTCGCCGAGGGCTTTATCCCGAGCTTATGCACCACCTGCTACAGGGTGGGGAGGACCGGCGCGGAGTTCACGAGAAAGACCGTCGCCGGAGAGATGGAGAAGTTCTGCCAGGCGAACGCGCTTCTTACGCTCAAGGAATATATAGAGGACTACGCGGAGAACGGTCTTGGTGAGACGCTTGGCCGCACAATCAATGACGGGCTCGAGGAGATAAAGGACCACTCGATAAAAAAGGCGCTGGAAGACAGGCTCAAGGAAATAGAAGAAGGCAAGAGGGACATTTATTTTTAGGCTGCCTCCAAAAATTAGGAATTTTTTCTGAGGTCAAGGAAGGGCGGAAATAAAAAGCGCAGCATATATGGTAATATGTGAGCATTTTTATTTACGCCCTGACACAGAGATCAGGGAAAATAACAATTTTTAGAGGGAGCCTCTGATGAGAGTAAGGGTGAACGGAGAAGATAAGGAAACTCAAAATGGCTCGACGCTAAAGGCCCTGCTCGATGGACTAAGCATCAGGCCCGAGGGCATAGCCGTCGAGGTCAACCGCGAGATAGTGCCAAAAAGGACCTGGGAGGATGCGGTCCTGAAAGATGGCGACACGATAGAGATAGTAAGGATGACCGGCGGGGGATAGGCGCTGTTAAACCCTCCTTCGTAGGCGGGACTTTCCTGTCCCGCCTGATCAGGGTTTAATTTTTTGAGGGGTTCAGGTTACAACCTGAACCCGAAAGTAGTTACTTTAAGGAGTCCGTCATGGAAGATGTTTTGAAGATAGGCACGAGGACCTTTCGCTCCCGCCTCATGGTCGGGACCGGGAAGTACCCGTCGAACGAGGTAATGAAGGCGGCTCTCGAGGCCTCGGGGGCCGAGGTCGTGACGGTCGCCGTTCGGAGGGTGAACCTCGATAGAACAAAGGAATCGCTCCTCGACCACATCGACCTTAAAAAATACACTCTCCTTCCGAACACCGCAGGTTGCTACACCGCAGAGGACGCGATAAGGACCGCTCGCCTTGCGCGGGAGGCGCTCGATACCGAATTTGTAAAGCTCGAGGTACTGGGCGACGAGAAGACCCTGTTCCCGGACAACGAGGCCCTGCTCGAATCCGCGAAGGTCCTCGTAAAGGAGGGCTTCACTGTCCTCCCGTATACGAACGACGACCCGATCATGGCGAGGAAGCTCGAAGACATCGGATGCGCGGCCGTGATGCCTCTCGCCGCGCCCATCGGCTCGGGGCTTGGCATCAGGAACCCGCACAACTTAAGGATCATACTGGAGATATTAAAAGTCCCGGTCATTGTGGACGCCGGTGTAGGCACGGCCTCTGACGCGGCAATAGCGATGGAGCTCGGTTGCCACGGCCTCCTCATGAACACGGGGATCGCCGGCGCAAAGGACCCTGTCTCGATGGCAAGGGCGATGAGGCTCGCTACAGAGGCCGGCAGGCTCGCGTATCTATCCGGAAGGATACCGAAGAAGCTCTATGCAACCGCCTCGAGCCCGACGACGGGCTTGATAGAATAGAGGAAAACAATTGCACCCGGTCCTTTTCAGGCTCGGCCCGATAGAGATACGCTTCTACGGCCTAATGTACGTGGTCGCGATACTCGTCGCGAGCTGGCTCATAAAGAAAGAGGTAAAGAGGAAGTCGATAGCCCTCACGGACGACGAGGTGATGAACCTCATCATCTGGACGGTCGTCGGAGGGGTCATCGGCGCGCGCCTCTACTACGTAGTCTTCAACCTCGATTATTACCTCTCGAACCCGATCGAGATACCCGCGGTCTGGCACGGCGGGCTCGCCATACACGGAGGGATGATCGGCGGCATATTCGCGGCGTGGCTTTATCTTAAGAGAAAAGGGGTCGCCTTCTGGCGCATGGCCGACTCTGTAGCCCCGGCGCTCATACTCGGCCAGGCCTTCGGCAGGTTCGGTAACTTCATGAACGGCGACGCCCACGGCAGGCCCACTGACATGCCCTGGGGCATCGTCTTTCCGCCGGAATCTATCGCAGGTTCGGAATTCCCGGGCATACCGCTTCACCCTACGATGCTCTATGAGCTCGTTATAAATTTGAGCATCTTCCTCTTTCTCTGGCTATACTTGAAGGAAAAGGAACACAAGGACGGGTTTATATTCGCCTCCTACATAGCCCTTTACTCGGTGGGGAGGTTCATAGTAGAGCACTTCCGGGCCGATTCCCTCATGGCGGGCCCGATAAGGGCCGCGCAGATGGTCAGCCTCACTATCGCGGCGGTCGCGCTCATAATCATCTTCACCAGGCGGCTCTGGGAGGGTGACACAAGGAGAACGAATGCCAGACGGAGGTGAGAGGCTATACCTCATCACCGACGGGTCGGCCAAAAGGGAGACGACTCGCTTTCTTGAAAAGTTAGACAGGGCGCTCTCCGGCGGGGCGAGGCTCATACAGATACGTGAAAAAGACCTCTCCGCGAGAGAACTGCTTGGGCTTGCAAAGGTCGTAAAGAAAAAGGCCGAAAAATACGGCGCGCGCATCCTTATAAACGACCGGGCCGATATAGCGTTGGTCGCAGGCGCCGACGGCGTTCATATCACGGGGGCCGGGTACGCGCCTTTTGAAGCGCGCAATATTCTCGGGGACAAGGCCTTAATAGGGGTTTCCACGCACTCAATCGATGAGGCCAGAAGGGCCGAAGAAGAAGGCGCGGACTTCGTCACATTCGGGCCGGTCTATTTTACTGAATCAAAGGCCGCGTACGGAGAGCCGCTGGGGATAGAAAAGCTCCGCGAGGCGACAAGCGCAATAAAGGTCCCTGTCTACGCGCTCGGGGGCGTTACGAAGGAACGGGTTAAAGAGGCGGTATCGAACGGGGCCTCAGGGGTGGCCGTCATCTCGGCGGTCTTCGGAAGTGACGATATCGAAAAGAGCGTTAAGGGCTTTCTTGAAGCTCTATATCCAAACATTCAGAGGGGGCAAAGATGACCCAGCTTGAACAGGCCCGGAAGGGCGTTATAACCGAGGAAATGAAGCGGGCCGCTCTCTCAGAAGGGGTCGAGCCCGAGTACATACGGGACTCTATCAAAGAGGGGACCGTAATAATCACGAAGAACAAGCTCCACCGGGCAATCGTTGGCCTTGCCGTAGGCAAGGGCCTCCGGACCAAGGTCAACGCGAACATCGGCTCGTCCCAGGACCGCGTCGACATAGAAGAAGAGCTCAAGAAACTCCGCGCCGCGGTCGAGGCCGGGGCAGACGCCGTCATGGACCTATCGACCGGGGGCGACGTAAACGCCATAAGGAAGGCGGTGCTTGAGGAATCCCCGGTCCCCATCGGGACCGTCCCGATCTACCAGGCCGCGCTCGAAGCCAAGAAAAAGAAGAAGTCGTTCGTCGAGCTCGAAGGCCAGGAGATATTCGATGTGATAGAACAGCAGGCCGAGGAGGGCGTCGACTTCGTCACTGTCCACTGCGGCGTGACCATGAACTCGGTCGAGCGCATAAAGAGGGAAGGCCGCATCATGGGGATAGTGAGCAGGGGAGGGGCCCTTACCGCCGAGTGGATGAAGTTCCGCAAGAAAGAGAACCCGCTTTTCGAGGACTATCCGAAGCTCTTGAAGATCGCTAAAAAGTACGACATGGTACTCTCCCTCGGCGACGGGCTCCGCCCGGGGTGCCTGGCCGACGCGACGGACAGGGGGCAGATAGAGGAGCTCGTAACGCTCGGCGAGCTCGCCAAAATGGCCTTTGACGAGGGGGTGCAGGTGATGATAGAGGGGCCTGGCCACATGCCGATCGACCAGATAGAGGCGAACATGCTCCTGCAGAAGAGGCTCTGCAACGGCGCGCCGTTTTACGTGCTCGGGCCGCTTGTCACCGACATCGCGCCCGGATACGACCACATCACCTCGGCCATAGGCGGCGCGATAGCGGCCTCAGCTGGCGCGGACTTCTTATGTTACGTCACGCCGAGCGAGCACCTGAGGCTCCCGACGATCGACGACGTCCACGAGGGCGTCATAGCCTCCCGCATCGCGGCCCACGCCGGGGACATCGCCAAGCGCGCAAAAGGGGCGCTCGCCCACGACATAAAGCTCGCGAAGGCGAGAAAAGCGCTTGACTGGGACGAGCAGATAAGGCTCTCCATAGACCCGAAGAGGGCGAGGGCCCTGCGGGATACGTCCCCGCCGGAGGACTCCGACGTATGCACCATGTGCGGCTCGCTCTGCGCGATAAAGATAACCTGCGAATAGGTCGCTGGGCGCTCGGCCGTTTTTTTATTGGCCTAGAACGGGCTAAATAAAAAAAGGCGAGACATTTGTCCCGCCTTTGCTGGCGTGCCCGCCCGAGCACTTCAGGTTTATTGCTTTTTGCGCCCTGCCGGGCTTTTTTCGGGATAGGGGTTCGCTCCCTTCGCCCTCCCCCTCCCCGCTCGGCGCGGCACCAGAGTTCTTCGGAAGCTATTGAGGTAAGGTTAATAAATCGCTTCGATGCGGATTTTGCCTGTCCGGCGAGGACCACGCGCTCGCCCCCTGCGCGCTCATTTCCCCAGTTGTTTGCGCGCCGAGCGCAAGCGTCTAATCTACCCCGGCTCGCGCGTCACTTCCTCCCTTAAGGTCGCTCACCCTATCCCTGTGTTATTTTAAAAGACAAAGGCCCGTAAGGCTCGCGTGCCGCCCCTCATTTGATACAGAGCGTCAGAACACAGTAGCCCTGGGCGCGACGAAGGCGAGGAGGGAGGCGTACGATTGTACGCCGCAGCACGAGCCGAGGAGTAACGCAGGTATGCTTTAGTTTGCGCTCTGTGAGGTTCGCCTATCTCGCCCCCACCTGGATTCGTTTTCCTAAAACGTTTATGTCTCCGCCACCTTTACGCAGTTCTTTCCGCTCCACTTGGCCTTATAGAGCGCGTCGTCGGCGTAGTTGACGAGGTCTCCGGAGTTCATCGCGCCCTTCTGCGGGTATGAGGCCACACCTATGGAGACGGTTATCTTGTTCGATACGAGCCCCGCGTAGGCGTGGGACTCTACTATCTCTCGGAGCCTCTCGGCCTCGTCGACCGCCCCTTTAAGGAGCGTATGGGGGAGAATCACCGCGAACTCCTCTCCTCCGTAGCGCGCGACGATGTCGGTCTTCCTGACCCCGCGCTTCACCATCGCGGCTATTTCCCGAAGGACCACGTCTCCGACCCTGTGGCCGAAGGTGTCGTTTATCTGCTTGAAGTTGTCTATGTCGAGCATGATGAGGGAGAGCGGCGTTTCGTACCTGACGGCCCTCTCGAACTCCTCTTCGAGCCTCGAGTAGAAGAAGTTGTGGTTGTAGAGCGAGGTGAGTTGGTCTTTTACGGCTATTTCCTTGAGGTACTCTTTTTCTTTTGTCACCTTCTCGAAGAGCCTTGCATTCCTGAGCGCGTGGAATGACGAGTTGGCGACGATCCTGCAGAAGTCTATCTCCTTCTGAGAGAAACCGTTCTCCTTCTTGCGGGTGCGGAGGAACAGGGTGCCTAGGACCTCGTCGTTGAAGACGATCGGGACGATGAGTATGGACATGTCCTTTAGGTCCGCTATCCTGTTCTTTACCCCGGCCATGAGCGGGTGGTTTAAGAC
>JACREV010000195.1 GCA_016218095.1 Deltaproteobacteria bacterium
TCGCCTCGGCGGCAAAGGAGTTCCAGCTCATACCCGAGAAAGACACGAGCTTCATAGATTCGAAGATCCACCTCGCCTACATCTACGAGAGGCAGGGCAGGCTCGACAGCACCATACAGGAGCTTAACGAGGCGATAAAGGTCAAGGGCGACAACCCGGAGCTCCTGCGCCTCCTCGCCTCCATATACCGCGAGGCCAAGAAGTACACCGAGGCTGTTGACGTTCTTGAACGGGCGGTAAAGGCCGGCTCGAAGGACCCGGAGCTCTACTTCCTCCTCGGCGTCGTCTATGACGAGGCGAAGATGGACGACAAGGTCATAGAGGCGATGAAGAAGGTCCTCGATATCGACCCCACGCACGCGAACGCCCTTAACTACATAGGCTATTCGCTCGCTGAAAAAGGCGTCAAGCTGAACGAAGCCGAAGACTACATAAAGAAGGCCCTGGAATTAAAGCCCGACAGCGGACACATACTCGACAGCCTCGGCTGGGTCTACTACAAGAAAGGCCAGTTCGGAAAGGCCGTGACCGAGCTCGAGAAGGCCGTAAAACAGCTCCCCGAGGACCCCATAGTCATCGAGCACCTCGGCGACGCCTATTTGAGGAACAACCTCAAGCAGAAGGCGTTGAAGTCCTACGAGGGCGCGTTCAAGATCAACCCTGGCAACTCCGCGTTGAAGGAAAAGCTCGAAAAGCTCAAAGAGGAGCTCAAGGCGAGCAACCCGTGAGGGGTAAGGCCCTACTCCTCACAGCCGCCATATTCCTCGCCGGGTGCGCGGGCGTCAAGCCTTTGCCGCCCGAAGCCCCTGCCGTAAAGCCGGCTGAAGCGCCGGCATCCATCAGGGCCGAGGCGGTCGTAGTATTCAACAGGCTCATCGACTTGAGCGGCCGCGCCGTCATCACCGCCGAGGGCCCGGACAAGTTCAGGATAGAGGTGCGAGGGCCTTTTAACCAGACGGCCGCTCTCCTCGTGAGCGACGGCAAGTCCTTCTTTTCGCATATCGGGGGCTCGACAGAGATCAAGGACTGGGACGACCCCCGGCTCCCCTATTCTTTCAGCTCAAGTGAAATAGTCTCTTTCCTCTTAGGCTCCCCTGCCGACAAGGAGGCGGAAGACCGGGGCTTCGAGGTCTCGAAGGACCCCGAGCGCACCATCTTCAAAAGACCCCGCAAAGAGGGTGCATTGAAGGTCGAGCTTTCGGACTTTAGAAATATCGGAACCCTCCGTATTCCTTACAGAATCGAAATAGAGGACGGCAAAAGACGCCTCATTGTCCGGTACTCGTCCGTCGAAATAAACCCGGAGGTCGATTCGGCGGCCTTCGACATAGACCCGCTCTTATCCCCACCCGTTCCCTTCCCGGGCGGT
Organism: Deltaproteobacteria bacterium; assembly: GCA_016218095.1. Lineage (GTDB taxonomy): Bacteria > Desulfobacterota > GWC2-55-46 > GWC2-55-46 > GWC2-55-46 > GWB2-55-19. The sequence continues at coordinate 1,370 of JACREV010000195.1, forward strand.
TGAATCAAACAGGTTGACTTATGCCGCCTGATTATGTTATAAAAGATAGTACCTTTTCTTTCCCCCTCTAAAACAAGGAACTCCATGTCAAAGATGATCGCCCAGGATTTCAAGACCGGTGAGCTCGCCGTTTACCCTGCTCATGGTGTAGGCATGATCATGGGAGTAGAAAGCCGGGATGTCTCGGGCATAAACAAGGCGTTTTACATCCTCAAGATCCTCGATACCGAAGCGACCATAATGGTCCCCATCGAGACCGCCTCCACCGTCGGCTTAAGAAAGATAGTAAAAAAGTCGCTGGTCCCCAAGATATACGAGATACTCAAGGACAGGAAAGAAGTCGTCCTCGACAACCAGACCTGGAACAGGCGCTACCGCGACTACACCGACAAGATAAAGAGCGGGTGCGTCATGGAGGTCGCAAAGGTGCTCCGCGACCTCTACCTCCTCAAATTCGACAAGGAGCTCTCATTCGGCGAGCGCAGGATGCTGGACACCGCCAAGAACCTCCTCGTAAAAGAGCTCTCGATAGCCAAGAACATAAAAGAGGAAAAGGTAGAGGAAGAACTCCTCCGCATAATGCAGAAGTAAGCCGGCCCGGTTTCGTACGGGCTTTTCGGACCCTGACCGGGTCGCCGCAATACTACTGATTATAATACTTATATAATACTCAGGGGTTTTGGGACCTTTCTAAAGGGGGCATCCAGGGGATCAGGGGCTCCGCCAAAGGGGGTTTGGGTGTTTTTATTGATGCGCTCGCTTCTCGTGCTCTTCGCCTCGGCAAGCGGGTATTTGATAATCTTCCAGATAGTCGGCAACAAGCTCGCCTACATCGGCCTCGTAAGCGGCCTCCTCATCGCGGTCCTCGCCCTCATATTCGAAGACAGGGTCAAACGCACTCCACTCAGGATAGTCATGGGCGGCGCCATAGGCCTCATCATAGGCCTCATCGTCGCGAACCTCCTCACCTATCCGCTTATGCTCAACAACGACAACATCTACCTCGAGCTCTCCGCCTACCTGCTGGCCAACTGCGTCATCGGGTATCTGGGCCTGTCCATCGGCATGAAGAAGGGGGATGAGTTCGACGGCTCGGCCTTCATCAACCACTTCAAGGAGGGGCGCCACCAGGACCGGCACTCCGGCAGTGACGCCTCTACCCGGCAGGAATACTATGAGGCCGCCAGGGGTGGCCTCATAGTAGACACCAGCGTCATCATCGACGGCAGGATAGCCGAGGTCTGCGAGACGGGCTTCCTCGACGGCAGGCTCATAGTCCCGCAGTTCGTCCTCCAGGAGCTCCAGTACATAGCCGACTCGCCGGATGCGATAAAACGCGCGCGCGGCAAACGCGGGCTCGACGTGTTGAAGACCATACAGGCCAACAAAAAGGTCGAGGTCTCGATATCGGACAAGGACTACCACGACATAAAAGAGGTCGACAGCAAGCTCGTCGCCTTGGCCAGAGAGACGAACGGCAGGATACTCACGAACGACGCGAACCTGAACAAGGTCGCGGAGCTCCGCGGCGTGCAGGTCCTTAACATCAACAAGCTCGCGACA
>JACREV010000196.1 GCA_016218095.1 Deltaproteobacteria bacterium
AGATACCCCGAGCCATCGTAGTGGCCGACGGCAAGGACCGCTCCTCTCGGGTCTTCCTTGATGTTGTCACCCCTGCATGAGAGCGGGTCTGCTACGGCCCACGAGTCTCTGGCGACTCTCACGGGAACGCTCGACCTCATGCACCACCTGAAGGAGCTCGTTATGCCGCTTCCGTACATATCGTCGGTCATATTCTCAAGCGCATCTCTTCTGTCGTACCTGTTGAAGGCCCTCTTTTCGGAATCGAAGAACGGCTCGGAATTGAAGCTCGTCGTGAAGGAAACGACGTCTTTCGCCCCGGCCTCTTTTATCTCCCTTATGGTCGACCCGACCGTCACTTCAGGAGGCCCCCACGCGTGAAAATGCGCGCCTATCTCATGCCCCCTCGCCTCAAGCTCTTTGATGGCGTTCGTCCCGGCGCCTCCGAACTTCTCTATCGCGCGCGGGTAGATGTCGAGGAACATGAACGAGCCCCGCGCCTTGTGCCTCTCAAGGATGGAGGCGAGGCGTTTAAGCAACTCGGTCTCTATGGCGTACTCCTCGGCGTTCTTTACTATCGCCTCGGTGTGGAACTCGATATACAGGAACACCGGCTCCTGTTCTGCGGCCTTAAGGCAGCTCACAGGGCCGAGCGAGAGCATGAAGAGCGCGAGCGACGCAAGACACAATGTCCTTAAAAATCTCATGGCTTCATTCAAAAGTTAAGACCGCTCTAAAAATTAGATATTTTTTCTGAGGTCAAGGAAGGGTGGAAATAAAAAGCGCAGCATATATGGGTAATATGTGAGCATTTTTATTTCCGCCCTGACGCAGAGATCAGGAAAAATAGCAATTTTTAGCTTTAAGAGGCCGCCATCTCCCTGATGTACTTCAAGAGCTCCTCCGGCATGACCATCCCCTTGCCGGGGAGCCACCTCGGGGGGCTCGCCTTCGAGTAGACCCTGTTCGGCTCGTTCTCCGCCCCGTTGACCCTCGTCCAGAGAGCCTGCCCGGCGCCGCCGTATGAGGCGTTCGTCGCGGCGTTCACGAGGTCTATGGCGTGGTCGTTCGCGCCCTGAGTGTGGTCCCTTTCGTTCTGGAGCCTCAAGTACCTTATCTTGAGGGACCGTATCCACCTTACAGGCTCCCTCTCGCTCCACCACTTCTCGTCAGACGTCGTGTGGTTGTTGAAGAGCGGGAGGACGAAGGACGCGTTGTTGAGAGTGATGTAGAACCTGTCGGCAGGGCCCTCGGCGTCGATCAGGTATTTTGCAGGCGTCTTGTGCCTTGAGAGCGCCCCCGCGCCGAGGGCTATCCCGTAGGAGCGAGTGACCACGCCGACATTGCTCCTGTCGACAAAATCGAGCGAGGCGACATGGTTCACAAAGGCCGCGAAGCCGTCCTGCTGGACGAACCCGTTCCAGTCCTCGCTCCCCTTGGACTTGCCCCTGCCGTCCGGGTCGATGATGCCGACGACGAAGCCGCCTTTCGCGATTATCTCGGCCTCCTTGTCGACGACGGGGCTTGAACCAAAACCGAGCGCGCCGGACATGAGTATAACCGCCGGGAGCTTGCCGTTCCTCTCTGCCGGGTAATATACCTTTGTCCAGAGCTCGGCCTTGGACGTGGGGTTGATGATTATCGACTCGATGTTCGACAAGGCCCTGCCGTTCATCGACGCCTGCGCAGGCGGGAAGCCCTGTTGCGGCGGCATCTGCTGAGGTCCGTTCGGCGGCATCTGCCTGTTCTGCATCGGCGAGGCCTGGGTCGAGATCGCCGGGTCTATCTTTCTCAAGTCCGCGATCAGCCTGTCCATGGCTTCGTAGGCTGAGGCCGGGTCGCGTCCCGCGTCGGTCTTTAGCTTCATGATCGTCCCCGGAGGGGCTACCCTCATGACGTCTTCCGCCTTGCCCGAGGCGGCGATAGAGCGTATCCACATCATGGCGAACGACGCCCTCTTCTCGAAGTTTGCGGCGTCCGTCCTCTCTTCTATCCCTTTTTTCACCGCGTCCATATCCTGCGGGCTAAGCATCGCTCCAGGCCCGCCAGGCCCATTCGGCCCGCCAGGGCCTCCGGGGCCGCCGCCCCCAGATCCAAACGGAGGCTGGGACGACGCCTCGCGCATCAGGAATATGAAAGCCACGACACCTATAACGAGCAGTATCTTCTTCATTCCGCCTCCACAACACCGCGCCGTCCGTTGGTTGCCTTGAGCCGCCCCTCCTCGAGCCTCCTTGACCCGAGCCGGGCGATGGCAAGCGAGAGCCCGGCCATGAGCCAGGGTATCCTCACAATGTATCCGAAGTCCACTATCGAATGTATGAAGTATATCTGCACGGCGCCTGTAAAGGCGAGGGCCGCGGTGAAATAGATGTTGTCGCCCCAGATCTTTTTGAGGAGCGAGTACATCGCGGTCATGTACGAGAGTATCAGCCAGAGCGCGAAGAGAAAGCCTATGAACCCGAGGTCGGCCATGAGCGAAAAATACGACGACTGGGCGTAGCCCCAGATGTAGCCGCCTATCCCGCCGACACCCGAGCCGAGTCCGTAAGACGGTATTATCTGGTTAAAGTCGCCGGCCCACCACTTGAGCCTTAAGGCGAACGACATCGAGCCCCTCGTCTCGACGGGGGACTCCCCGAACCTGCCAAGGCCGCCGCCCAAATCGACGAACGACATTATCGCGAGCATGGCGATGAAGGCTCCGAAGAGGACGGCCATCGACCTTATCTGAGCGCCCCTGAACCTCGGGTGTATGAGGATGTAGCAGATCGTCGTCACCATGAACGAGCCTATGCCGCCCTTCGACAGTGTATGCACATCCTCGTAGAATATGAAGAGGACCGGGAGCGCGACGAGGAGCTTGGCCTTCCAGCCCTTCACGGTAAGCAAGAGCGCTATGCCGACCATGAGCGCGGTGTTCAGCATGTACGCGGTCCTGTTCGGGTCCGCGATGCCCGCTACCCTCTGCTTGATGTTCTCAAGGACTATCACGTGAAAGAAGACTACGGTCTTCTCGAGGAAGAACTTCTTTATGTAGAGGTCTATCTCGGTGAACTCGACGTAGAGCGTCACAAGCGCGAACGACGCCGCGAGGAAGCCCATGACGAGCCACATAAAGAGGATGGACTTTATGAGACGTCCGCTCTTAAGGAGTATCTGAGGGAGGTAGAATATGGCTATGCACGAGTAGAGCTGTATGAGGATGAAAGTACCGCCCCTGAAGTCGTGCGCCCAGAGGAGCGTGACCGTCGCGTAGAAGAGGAGGAAGATGGACGGTAGGTCCGCCCCGCTCCTCCTTAAAGGCTCGACCTTCTTGAGCGCCCTGCCTATGAATACCCCGATGAGCGCGATGAGCACGAAAAAATCTATGATGAGGAAGTTGTTCTTGTCGTAGACGTACTCGACACCGGGGTGTCTGCCCACGCCGACCATGACGTTCATTAGCGGCGCGGCAAATACCACGAGGAGGAGGCCTGTCTCGGGTTTTTCGACGAGGAAGAATATGAGGAACGCGATCCCGAGGAGCACGAAGGGCGCGTACGGCGGCAACAAAAGGATGGAGAGGCCGAGGAGCGCCGCGGCCCCGATGAAGACCGCGAGCAGGCCCCGGCTGTTCGAGTAGTTGAATGTCAGTCCTGACTCTCTCATCACTCAAGGTAGCCGAGGCTTTTAAGGCGCTCGGCGACAAGTTTGGCGTCCTCTTCGGAGGTCTGCCCACCGGAAGAGTCCTGCCTCGATTCCGTGTCGGCGTAGGCGAGGCGCTTAAGCGACTCGTCGCTAAGGCACTCTTTCAACACCCTGCCGTCGAGGTCTTTCGGGACCTCGATGCCTAAGAGGTGGTAGACCGTCGGAGCGACGTCTATTATGTGCGCTCCGTTAGATCCCGACTTCTTTATCGAAGGCCCGCTGATGACAAGCACCCCGTCCTCCTCGTGCGTCCCGGACCAGTTGTTCACGTTCCACTTCCTGAGCCTCTGTATGAACTTGCCCGTAGGCGCGCCCTCCTTGAGGAGGCCGAACCCCCTGGCCCACTTTATAAAGACGTCCGGCGCGGCAGGGTTCTTCGGGTATAACTCCCTGCCCTTGAAGACCGCTTCAATCGGTTTATGCCCCTGCGGCGTCCTCATGTTCAAGAGCTCGCGCGCGACCTCGTCGACGAGGGTATCATACTCCTTCCCCTCGTTCACTATGCCCTGGGGCTCCCTCCCCTTGAGGTTCACATATACGGCGTCCGATACGCCGAGGAAGTATACGCGCGTCTTCGACCAGTCGACGCCTACGAGCGTCAAGGGCGGCGGGAGCTCCCTTATTACGCCGAGCTTCGATAATATCACCCTCGCAAAAGTCCCTACGCCGCCGGTCTTCTTCCTCTTCTCCTCGTCTATTATGAGATACCCTTTTTTGGTCAGCCACTCGTTCAGCGAGACGAGCTCGCTCAATGGGCCGAAGCCGTGGTCAGAGAGTATGACGACCTCTACGCCGTCGCCGGCCGCGGCTACGAGCTCGCCGACGGAAGAGTCTATCTTCTTGAATACCGTCTCTATCGCGCCCTCGTTGCCGTTACCCTTCTTGAACCCCGGGTGTGACTCGTCCCTGTCCTTCCAGAAGAAGTGCTGGACCGTGTCGGATGCCGTGTATACTACGGTAAAGAGGTCCCAGTTGAGCTTCTGCATGGCGAAAAGGGCGACGTCCGTCCACCTTGAGACCGACGAGACGAGGTCGTCGACAGAGACCCTCCTGTGCTTGAACATCGGAGGGACGAGGCAGTCCTTGCCGAACCTGTCCGAGAGCTCCTTAAAGAACCCCGGAGGCGATACCACGCGCTCGTCGTGAAAAGGCGTCGGCTCGCCGGAGATCATGAAACCGTTTACCTCGTCCGGCGGGAATGTCGCCGGGACGTTCAAAACAACGGCCTTTTTCCCGAGCTCGCTCGCGACCTTCCATACGGGCTTCACGAGCCGCCTCGACGAGACCGCGGGTGTGAGATCATAAGTCCCGTCGGCGCGGATAAGGAAGTCGAATATCCCGTGGTTGCCTGGGTCGACGCCGGTCGAAAACGACGTCCAGGAGACCGGGCTCAATACCGGCATCGTCGCCTTGAGCGTGCCAAACGCGCCGCTCTCCATGAGCCTTGCGATATTCGGTAACGCGCCCTTCTTGACGAGCGGCCCCACTATGTCGAAGGTCGCCCCGTCTATGCCTATTATGAGGACTTTCTTTTTATCCATGCGCATGCCTGAATTTGTTTATGAGGCTTAAGGACGAGTTCATCGCGACGAGCAGTACCTTGACGACCCTGCTTAAGGACTTGAGCGGCGGGTGGACATAGAAGAGGTCCGCCTCTTTCACGTCCCCCTCGGGCAGGAGGTCGGCATCCTTCTTTATTACGCCCTTCGATACCGCGTAGTTGTAGACCCCAGTCTCGGGCTCTATCCTTATCCAGTTGAGCCCTATGCCGCCCTTGCGTTTGAGGCGGAGCACTATGTTGCCCTTTATGAAAAAGACGACCATCTTGAAGAGCCCCGCGACCGTCTCCTCGGGCGCGCCGACGAAGAAGCAGAAGCCGGTCTTGATGCCGTCGACCTCCTTGGCGAGGTTGTAGACCTTGACGACGTCCGCTTCCGTGAAGTTCTTGCCGAGGACCTTTAGCGCGCCGCTTGACAGGGCGTCGGTCGAGTACGCGATGTAGACGCACCCGGCGTCTCTGGCGAGCTCGAGGAATTCCCTTGTTATGAGCTTCGGCTCGGCCCACGCGAACCACTCGACCTTGAGCTTGCGTCTGAGTATCTCGCGGCATATCGCCTCGGCGTGGCGGAGGGGGATGGTAAAGAGCGCGTCCGAGAACATGAAGTGGGTGATGCCGCGCCTTACGAGGTCTTCTATCTCGTCGACCACGTTCTCGGGGGTGCGCATCCGGAGCTTGCTGCCGTTCAGGTACGGATAAGTGCAGTAGGTGCACCTGTAGGCGCAACCCCTCTTCGTCTGTATGCCTATGCCGCCCTTGCCGCTGTACTTCTTAAGGTCTACGAGGTCCTTCCTCGCGAACGGCAATCTTTCGAAGTCCGGGAGCGACCTCACCCCCGTGAACATCACCTTGCCGTTCTTCCGGTAGTATATGCCCTTGACCTTTTCCGGTGAATCGAGGTTCCTTAAAAGCTCCGGGACCGCCTCCTCTCCTTCGAGGTAGACCCCGTAGTCTATCTCCGAGACCCGCTCCATTATCGTCTTTGCGAAGATGGAGAAGCCCGCGCCCCCGGCCATGACGCGCGCGGCAGGCGCCGTCTCTTTTATGATGGCGAGTGTCGGGCGGAGCGTCTTGTAGTAGTAGAAGAAGTCCACGCCCTGCTGGTTGTCTATGTTCCTGATTGAGATGCCGACGACGTCGGGCCTGAACTCGGAGAGCTTCTTTTTAAGCCCGCCGTACGGGTCGTCAGAGATGTTCGGGTCGTAGACCGCGACCTCGTGGTCCTTGAGCATCGTAGCGACCATGAGTATCCCGAGCGGCATGACGGAAGGCTCTTTCCTTCCGAGATATGATTGTATGAAAAGTATCTTCAAGGCGGTTACCTTACGAAGTAGTCGTCCGCGTACCAGAAGACCCGGAGGTACTGGGCCGGGTACTTCCTTACATAGCTATCGAGCAGCGAGATGAACTTCTGCGTGTTCACTCTCGCGTCCCTCTCGGCGTCGCCTGTCGCGTCCATCGTCATCGGCTCTTCCGCGACGAGGAGGTGCGTATGGTCTTCCTTCCGTACTATAAAGACCGGGACGACCTCCGCCCCCGTCTTCATCGCGACCCTTATCGCGCCTTCGGAGTACCGGGCCTTCTTTCCCATGAAGTCGAGGACCATCGACATCTCGCCCTCTCTGCCGTCGACGGCCCAGAGGAGGAGCTCGTTTTTTTTGAGCGCCTCCAGCGCCTTCCTCGGCCCCCTGTCCGTGTAGACGAAGTTCACCGGGAGCCTTTCCCTGTACCCTATGCGCATCCTGAAGGCGTATCTTCTCGCGAAGTTCGGGAACTTGAAGAGCAACCCCGGCCTCTCCTCGGGAGGGTGGCGGCTCGCCATCTGGCTCACCTTAAAGCCAAGGTGGCCGATAGCGGGCATGAGGAACTCCTCGTTCCCGAAGTGCGCGTGGAAGAGCATCACGCCCTTCCCCTTCTTTAAAGCCCT
>JACREV010000023.1 GCA_016218095.1 Deltaproteobacteria bacterium
ATGATGATAACGAGGAAGAAGGCGATCACGCAGATAATCGGCTTCCTCGCGCTGGAGAACGGCCTCTTTTTCGCCGCGACCTCGGCGACATACGGCATGCCGCTCGTCGTCGAGCTGGGTGTCGCGCTCGACATACTCATAGCCGCGTTCATATTCGGGATATTCTTCTTCCAGATAAGGACGACCTTCGACAGCCTGGACCTTAAGGAGATGGAAAAGCTCAAGGAGGAGGATTGAAAGTATTTTTGTTTCATAACGGGGGAGCGGAGAGATGACCCTCCTCGTAGTACTCTCTGCGAGCCTTGTGGCCGCCGTCATACTCGCCTTTGTCGGCGACAGGAAGGTCGCGTCCCAGATAAACATCCTCGGCTCCGCCGCGACCTTCGTAGCCTCGGTCTTTCTCGCGCTCGAGGTCTACACGGGCGGCCCGATGATAACCGCCGGGGGCTACTTCTTCGTCGACGCATTCAACGTCTATCTCTCGGTCCTGACGGCATTCGTCTCTATGACGACTGCAATATTCTCAAGGCGGTACATGAGGCACGAGCGCGAGAAGGGGAGGGTCGGCAGAGCCGGGATGCGCTTCTACCACGCGATGTTCCAGCTCTTCATCTTCGCCATGCTCCTTGCGCTCCTTACGAACAACGTCGGCATACTCTGGATCTCGATGGAGCTAGCGACGTTGTCGACGGTCCTCCTCGTCTCGCTCTACAGGACGCCTTCGGCGGTGGAGGCGGCCTGGAAGTACTTCATCCTTTGCGGCGTCGGCATCGCGCAGGCCCTCTTCGGCACGGTCCTCCTCTATTTTGCGGCGGAGAGGGTCTTCGGCGAGGGCTCTGCCGCGCTCCTATGGACAAATTTGAGCCAGTCGGCGGACAAGCTCGAGCCGACCGTCCTCTCTCTCGCCTTCGTGTTCTTCATGGTCGGCTACGGGACCAAGGTCGGCCTCGTGCCGCTCCACAACTGGCTGCCTGACGCGCACAGCGAGGGGCCGACGCCCATTTCCGCCGTCCTCTCCGGCCTCCTCCTGAACGTCGCCCTCTACGCGTTAGTGCGGTGCAAGGTCCTCGTCGACGGCGCGACCGGGAGCCACAAGGCCGGTTACATCATGATGGTCTTCGGGACCGTCTCGATACTCGTCGCCGCCTTCTCGCTTTTAAGGCAAAAGGACGTAAAGAGGATGTTCGCGTACTCGTCGATCGAGCACATGGGCATAGCCACGTTCGCATTCGGGCTCGGCGGGCCCGTGGCGACCTTCGGCGCGCTCCTCCACATGCTCGTACATTCGCTCACCAAATCTTCGATATTCTTTACCGTCGGCAACGCCTCGCAGATGCACTCGACCCAGGAGGTGGCCTTGATCAGGGGCCTCGTCAAGGGCAACCCTCTCGTGGGCTGGGGGCTCATGCTGGGGGTGATGGCGATAGTCGGCATGCCGCCCTTCGGGGTATTCACGAGCGAGTTCCTCATCCTTACCGCCGCCATGAAGGACGCGCCCGTATTCGCGATATTCTTCCTCATAGGGCTCGCCATAGCCTTCGCCGGGCTCTTCAGGAAGGTCATACCCATGGTCTTCGGCGCCGCGCCCGATTACCAGGTGAAGATCCGCGCGGCGCATACTCCGGTCTACGTCCACATGATCATCATCCTGATACTCGGGCTCTATCTCCCGGTATTCTTGAGCGACTGGTTCCACGCCGCGGCAGGGCTTTTGGTGAAATGAGCGATAAAAAGACGAACATACCGGTCGCAACCGGCGCGCCTGACGATACCCAGAGGGGCATAAAGGGCGTAGTAATCCCGCGCGCCGAGTTCGCCCCCACCGCCAAGGCCTTGAAGGCCGAGGGATGGAGGCTGATCGCCGAGTGGGCCTCTGACGAGCGGGCAGTCGCGCGCTCGTTTGGCGTATACGCCGCGTACAACAAGGGGCAGGAGTATATACTCGTAAAGATCGAGGTCCCCGAAGACGACCCGGTTTTCCCGACGCTTACGAAGAAATTCACCGCCTCATACCGCTTTGAAAGACAGATACAGAGTCTCATGGGGCTTACCCCTGCCGGACACCCGGACCAGCGCCCATGGATAAAGCACGAGGACTGGCCCGCGGACGCCTATCCTCTAAGGAAGGACTTCGACCCGAGGCAGAGCCTGCCCAGGGTCGATGGCGAGTACGCCTGGTTCAGGGCCGAGGGCGAGGGGACATTCGAGATAGCGGTCGGCCCGGTGCACGCAGGTATCATAGAGCCCGGCCACTTCAGGTTCCAGGCCGTGGGCGAGGACATAATAAACCTCGAGACGAGGTTCGGCTATGTCCACAAGGGGATAGAGAAGAGGTTCGAGGAGATGGACTATTTCCAGGCGGCGAGGCTTGCCGGGAGGGTCTCGGGAGATACGACGGTCGCGCACGCGCTCGCGTACTGCCGCGCGATAGAGGCCGCCTCCGCGTGCGTGGTCCCGAAGCGGGCGCACTGGATAAGGGCGCTCCTCCTTGAGCTTGAGCGTATAGCGAACCACCTTGGCGACATAGGCGCGATATGCAACGACACCGCCTTTACCTTCATGCTGTACCAGTGCGCGATACTCCGGGAGAGGGTCTTAAGGGCCACCAGGGATGTCTTCGGCCACAGGCTCGCAATGGACCGGGTCGTCCCCGGCGGCGTCACGCACGACGTCAACGCATCCCACTCCGCCCTGATCCATAAGGAGTTGGACGCAATAGCGTCCGAGTTCGAAAGGCTCGTGCGCATCTATGAAGACAACCCGTCGCTCGAAGACAGGCTCTACTCTACCGGGGTCCTCAAGCCCGAGACCGCCAAAGAGATAGGC
>JACREV010000197.1 GCA_016218095.1 Deltaproteobacteria bacterium
AGTAGCGAGCATACCTTTATCGAGGCCGGGCCTTTTGACGAGAGGTAATCGAAGACCGCGCGCGCCGTCGTCCCCCTGTCGATTATCCCCTCGACTATTATTATATCCCGTCCTTTCACATCCGTCCCTATCTCGCCCGTTATGAGGACTTCGGAAGCGGGGGACTCCCTCTTGCCATAGGAGGCGGCCTGGATGAAGTCTATCTCGACGTCGGTCTTGATTTCGCGTGCGAGGTCTGAGAGGAATACGAACGCGCCCTTAAGCACCCCTACGAGCAAAGGGGTCTTTCCGGCGTAGTCCTCGTCTATCCTTCTGGCGAGGGACCTGACCGTCTCCTCTATATCAGCGGGAGAGAGAAAGGGCTTGAAGTGTTCGTGCGGCATGGGGAGTCCTTTGGATAATCCACAGGATATAATTAGCGCACTCGGCTGTCAAGTTGGTTTCGGACCGCCCGGCGCGCGGCCAGGTCTTGAACGGGGCCACCGCGGGATATTCGACCTTATGAGAGGATAAAAAAAGCTCAACCTCCAGGCTCTAAGCGCCGAAGTAAATGCGTGAGGACGGGCGTCTATATTATCTTGAATTGCTACCGCGCATGTGCTAAATATCTGGTAGGTGTCAAGGAGACAAGTCTCTCCTTTGGCGCCCCCAATCAAAACGGAATAGATGATAATCCAGTGCGATAAGTGCTCTACGAAGTTCAGGCTCGATGATTCGAGGATCACGGCCAATGGCGTCAGGGTGCGCTGCACCAAATGCCAGAACGTCTTTGTAGTCACGCCTCCGCCTCCGGCAGAAGAGGTCCAGGTCGAGGAGGTCTTCGGGGTCAAACAGCCCGCGAAGGCCGCTGAGCCCTCTTTCGCGGGCTCGCCGTCAGCCCCCAAGCCGGAATCAAAACCCGACCTCAATCTGAAGTTCGACTTTGAAAGGCCCCCTGACGAGGAGGATAACTCCGCAGGCGCATCCTCATCCATTGAGGACGAGAGGGACCCGTTCGACTTCAAGTTCCCGTCCGATGAGACATCCGAAATGGAAAAAGGTCCAAAGGACCCATCCGGCGACGACGAAGGCTTCCAGTTCAAGCCCGAGGAGTCCGGGAAGACCTCTCTCGACTTCGACTTCAACCTCGACGACGCTGGAAAGTCGCCGGACGAGGATTCCTCCGGCGAAGAGGGCGCATCCTCCGACGACTGGGGCCTCAGCGATGATTCAGGCGAAGAAGATGAACGCGAGGACGCTGGAAAGGTAAAGGCCTCTCCCATCTCTGCCGCCGCTTACGCCAGGGACGCCAAGGCCCCGGCTCCGGCACCCGAACCCTCGGCCGAGACGGACGAAGACGAGAGGGGGGCTGAAAAGGAATTCTCCGACGTACTGACAAAATCTCTGGAAAAGGACCTGGACCTCGGCCTCAATGAAGGCGAGGACGATGCCAACCTCAAGGCGGCTGTAGCCGCTACAAAGCCCAAGCCCGGCAATAAGGCTATCCTCATAGCGATACTCGTCTTCATCATCGGCGCGATCGTCGTCTACTCCTCGGGCATAATCGATTCAATAACCAAGTCCATCCTCCCCGGCTCCGAGCCGGCGGCAAAGGTCGTCGAGATAGAGACGATAAACGGCTACTACGCCGAGAACGTCCTCTTCGGCAAGGTGTTCGTCATAGAGGCGAAGATAAGGAACATCTCGGAGACCCCCCAGGAGATAAAGTCGGTGACAGGCATCCTCTACAACTCCAAGGGCGAGAAGTTATCGTCCAGGTCTGTCTCCCCCGGCAGGGTGGTCTCGCAGGACGATCTCAAAAACCTCTCCAAGGAAGACTTGCTAAAGCAGTTCAAGGACGCGACCGGCGGGACGATACCGTCCAAGGCAGAGGTTCCGGTCATGGTCCTCTTTACAGAGGCCCCGGCCGAGACCGTCGAGTACGGCCTCGACATAGTCCGCTAAGCCCTTCATAAATCCATTCTCAAAAATGAACCAGTGCGGTCTATCTCCTAATCCTCCCCTCCCTTGACGGGAGGGGATTGAGGGGAGGGTGAAGCCCAACCTAACCCTCCACCCGACAAGGAAGGGAGGAGAGATTAAGTACGTGGAAGGCCGCAGGTTATCAACCTTGAAAGAGCATGAAAGACCTCGAAGAGTTCGTTCATAAGCTCTTGAGCGACTTATCCGCCCTTCCGGAGGAGAAGATGCGGCTTGACCTCCTCGGAAAGAGGCTCTCTCACCTCGCCCCCGAAAACTCGGCAAGGGCGATAGACCTCATCTACAGGAAGGGGCAGGAGGCCGGGCCCGCGAAAAAGGCGACCGCCCTCCTCGTAAACCCCGATGGGCTTAAATCCGCGCTCGGCTCCGAGCGGTACAGGCTCATATACCTCGCGTCAATCGAGCTCGGGCTCAAAAAGGTCTCAAGGCTTTTTACCGACCTCCCGCCCCTCAAAAAAGGGCTCTCAGGGTACGAGACAGAGGAGGAGGCGCCGATGGAGCTGATAAGCCTGGGCGAGAGGCGCGCCCTCTCTAAAAGACCGGTCAAGGAGGTCATCGACCGCCTACTCTCAGACCCGGACCTCATGGTCATAGGGAATATCCTCAACAACCCGAGGACGACTGAGAAAGAGGTATTGAAGGTCGCGTCGAAGAGGCCGAACTCCCCGGCGATACTGAAGCTCGTCGCAGGGCACAGGAAGTGGTCGAAGAGGTACGATGTGATGAAGGCGATAGCTCTTAACCCCTACACGCCGCCGAGGGTGTCTGTGGCGCTCCTCGAGGGGCTCATGACGCAGGACTTGAAGGCCATCGCTGATGACAAGACCCTCCACCCGCAGGTCAAGGAGGCGGCGAAGGACATCGTGAAGGAGAGGGAGTAGACGGAGCACCGTCATTCCCGCGTGCCTCAAGCGGGAATCCAGTGTCTTTATCTTATTTTTCCCCTCCCTCGACGGGAGGGGATTGAGGGGAGGGTGAGTTTTTCACTCCCATCCACCCCTCCGCCTGTCATAGGGGAAGAGATTGAAAACTTGCAAAAAAGGCTACCACGAATTTACCCGGACTAAACCTTCCGATACCGTCATTCCCCGCGCGCCTCAAGCGGGAATCCAGCGCCTTTATCTTATACCTCCCCTCCCTCGACGGGAGGGGGTTGAGGCGCTCGGCGCGCGGCCAAAGTCGGTACGGAGTCTCCGGGTAAATCGATTCTCCTGCCGTTCGATACCGAATTGCCCGCCCAGCCAGGCTTCACCCCCATCCTAACCTTCCCTCCGTCAAGGGGAAAGGGAGTTAAAGACACAACAAAGAGATCGACCGGAAAATAAAAAACCCGCCTTTCAGCGGGTTTTGGTATTATAAAGTTTGGAGACTGCTTCAGGCGTTCTTGGTCTTTTCGTTCCGTTTGCCTTCGAGCCTTTCCTTCTCGGGGGTCACATCTATCTCGGCATCGCTCGAGGCCTTCTTGAAGTTCTTTATCGCCTTGCCCATGCCTGAGCCGATCTCCGGGAGCTTGCCGACGCCGAAGACGATGAGGACTATGACGAGTATTACGATGAGCTCGGTCGTGCCTAATCCGAACATTGTTTATCTCCGCGTTTAAATGTAAAATA
>JACREV010000191.1 GCA_016218095.1 Deltaproteobacteria bacterium
GAAGTTCATAAAGAGCGCGGTCGCGCAGGTAGAGGAGCACCTGGTACTCGGCTCGATCCTCGCCTCCCTGATCATACTCATCTTCATAAGGGACTTAAGGACCGCGTTCATCGCGGCGCTCGCCATCCCTTCGTCCATTATAGGCACATTCACCATACTCAAATACATGGGTTTTACGCTGAACAACATGACTTTGCTAGCGCTTTCCGTCTGCACGGGCATAGTCATAGACGACGCTATCATCGTCCTTGAGAACATATTCAGGCACATGGAGGAGGAGAAGAGGTCCGCCTTCGACGCGGCCATCCAGGGCACCAAAGAGATAGCGCTCGCCGTCATGGCGACGACACTCTCGCTCGTCGTCATATTCCTGCCCGTGGCATTCATGTCCGGCCTCGTCGGCAGGTTCTGGAAGAGCTTCGGTCTTACAGCCGCATTCGCCATAATGATCTCGCTCCTCGTCTCGTTCACGCTTACGCCGATGCTCGCATCCCGCCTTCTTAAGCTCAAGCACAAAGGAGAGAAGGAGAAGAAGTCGCCTCTTTATTCGCGGATGGAATCCGGTTATCTCTGGATGCTCAGATGGTGCCTCAACCACAGGGTCATATCGGTAATCGCCGCGCTCGCTATTCTTTACTCGGTCGTGCCGCTCGCAAAGATGTCGAAGGCCGAGTTCGTCGTGGACGACGACATGAGCGAGTTCGAGGTGATAGTCGAGACCCCTCCGGGCTCGTCGCTTGAAAAGAGCGACGCTATCCTAATGTCGATCGAGACTGAGATTGCGAAGATCCCGGAGGTGGAAAAAGTATTCACGAACATAGGTGTCCGCGGCCAGTACATGACGAACGTTACCGACGCCTCCATCTATGTCGGCTTGAAGCACATGTCCGAGAGGGAGCGGGAGCAGAGCGAGATAATGCAGGATGCGCGCGCCCTCATGAAGAAGTTCCAGGGCCTGCGCGTGAGCGTCCAGACCATAAACCTCATATCAGGCGGGGGGTTCAAGGCGACCCCCTTTAACCTCATCGTCCGGGGGCCTGAATTAAAGAAGCTCGACGAGTACTCGGGAGAGATAATCAAAAGGCTCGCCTCCTTGCCCGGGTTCGTCGACACCGACACCGGGCAGGCTCTACGCCACCCCGAGGTGCAGGTCCACATCGACAGGAAAAAGGCCTCAGACCTTGGCGTCAAGGTTGAGTCGATCGCCTCCAGCCTCCGCACCATGGTCGGGGGCGAGAAGGTCACTCTATACAGGGAAGGGGACGAGCAGTACAACGTGAGGCTACGTCTGAAGGACGACTTCAGGAAGGACTCCTCCGTCATAGAGGAGCTGACGGTCCCGAACAGCGAGGGGAGGCTTGTTAAGCTCAACAACTTCGCTCTCCTCTCGCAGGGCGTAAGCCCCGGCCAGATAGACAGGTACGCTCAGGGCAGGCAGATAACCGTGATATCGAACCTCCACGGGAAGCCTCTCGGAGAGGCGATGACCGACGCCAACAGGGTGATCTCCGAGCTGAACATGCCAGCCGAGTACTCGACGACATTTCTCGGGCGCGGCAAGCTCATGCAGGAGGCCTTCCTCAACTTCCTCATCGCCTTCGTATTGAGCCTCATATTCATATACATGGTGCTGGCGTCGCAGTTCGAGAGCTTCATACACCCGGTATCGATCATGATATCGATATTCCTCTCCATCCCCTTCGGGATACTCTCGCTCATAATAGCCGGGAACTCGATAAACATCTACAGCGTCATGGGGCTCTTCATACTAATAGGAGTCGTAAAAAAGAACGCTATACTCCAGATAGACTACACGAACACGCTCCGCTCGCGCGGGATGGAGAAGTTCGACGCGCAGATGCTCGCGAACAAGGTAAGGCTACGCCCGATACTCATGACCACGTTCGCGATCATCGCCGGGATGCTCCCCGTAACCCTCGGCAGCGGCGACGGGTCGGCATCGAGGGCCTCGATGGCGATAGTCATAGTCGGGGGACAGGCGCTCTGCCTCCTCGTTACGCTCCTCATCGTCCCGGTCTTCTACTCGGTATTCGACGACATGAGCGGCTTTAAGTTGTTCAGGAAGATCAGGTACCCCTTCAAGAGGAAGGCCCCTGCCCATTAAATAAAGGTCCGGTTTTTCAAGCCCTTACGCGTCCTGCGCTTGACAACCCCGCCACCCTCGGCGAAACTGTTAAGAGCGGGTCATGAGTAATTGCGAAACACGCGGGTGGCTATGAGGCTCCTTTTTGCAGGCGACGTGATGCTGGGCAGGCTCGTGAACAGGGTGCTCGAGAGGAAGCCGCCCGAGTTCCCGTGGGGAGACACGCTCGGGCTTATAAAGAGCGCCGACGTCAGTATTTGCAACCTCGAGTGCGTTGTATCCGACAGGGGGAGACCCTGGTCAACGACCCCTAAGGCCTTTCACTTCAGGACCGACTCAAAGAACGTCGAGTGCCTTAAGGCCGCCGGTTTTGACGCGGTATCGCTTGCGAACAACCACTCGCTAGACTACGAGTACGACGCGGCTTACGATACGCTCGACATACTCGATAGCGTTGGTATAGCGCACGCCGGGTTCGGCAGGAACTTTGATGAGGCCTCACGCATAGCGTACTTCGAGCGAGGCGGCTTCAGGCTTGCCCTCGTGGCTTTCACCGATAACGAACCTGGCTGGGAGGCGCGCGACGGCGTCCCCGGGGTCTTTTATTCGCCTATAGACCTTGAAGACCCGCGCGCCCTGAGGCTCTTTGAGAAGATAGGGGAGGCAAAGAGAGAGGCCGATATCGTCATAGCCTCTGCCCACTGGGGCCCGAACTGGGGCTACAGGCCGGTTGCTTCACACAGGCCCTTCGGCGAGGCGATGGTAGAGGCGGGGGCCGACTTCGTCTTCGGCCATTCGTGCCACGTCTTCCAGGGTATAGAGGTATACAAGGGGAGCCCCATCATGTTTGGCGCGGGGGACTTCGTCGACGATTACGCGGTCGATGAGGTCGAGAGGAACGACGAATCGTTCATATTCGCCTTTGACTGGGAAGGCTATGTTAAAGGCATAAGGCTTTACCCCACGATAATAACCGATTTCCACGCGGAGCTTGCGCCGTACCCGAGGGCAGAGCTCATAGCCGGAAAGATGAAGACGCTTGCAGGGGAGTTCGGGCTTGAGTCGGAGTGGATAGAGGACGAAGGATGCCTGAGTATCAGGCCTTAGGCTTTTTTCATGGAATATATCTCGGCTCTTGATTATTCATGATTAAAATCATATAATTATTTGAGAAAGTTGACTATATTAGTCATATATTAAGACACCAAGGAGGTAGATAATGTCAGCGGAAACCATAACCGGCGATATGACCACCGGAGAAGTCACGACGAGGTGGCCGGCCACAAAGGCGGTATTCACCAAGCACTTCGGGTCAGGGTGTTTCACGTGTCCCGCGTTCGGCGGCGAGCCTATATCGATGGCCTGCGCGATGCACTCAACTGACGTAAACGTGTTCGTGGGCGAGTTGATCGAGGCCGCCAAGTCTGACGAAGCCAACGCTTAAGTCTTAATATAAGGCCTTTTAAGATAACCTCTCCGGGGCAGGCAGAATAAGCCTGCCCCGTCCATTTTTACCTATTTTCACCACTGCAATACGAATGTTTCAGGTCATGAAACCTTGTTTCATGGATGAAAAACGTTTCTTTTTTGAAAAGATATCGTAATTAGTTGAATTTATTGATTTTTCTAGATTCAGCGAGATATCTGTTTCATTTTTGAAAATTACTCCATAAAGTATAGAATTGCATGATTGGTAACTTATTCAATAAAAACAAGCAGATACGGTCGATATCGTTGTTTGGCACGGTTCTTGTATTATAACAATGCAAGCGTGACGGGTAGCAAAGCACTACGATCAGGGAGGTGGATAAAATGACGATAGAGGCCCTGGAGTTACTGGTAGAGATCTCGGTGATCATAACGGCAGGCATCATGGGGTTCGGACCCCTTGGAATCGGAGCATGAGCATGGGAAAGGAGGCCTTCATGGACAGGTACAGGATAGGGATGATAGAGATACTCGCGATATTCGTGAACCTCTCGGTAGTGACGCTAATATCAAGGCTCGCGCTGTCATGAGGGTGATAACGGGACACATAAGGACGATGGAGACGATGATGAAGACGCAAGTCTGCTGGCTGGACGCGATAGCCATAGGCCTCGGGATACTCGCCCTTGTAGCGATGACCCTTCTTCAATCCGGCAGGGGCGTGGGCTTCTGAGAACGTCTTCATCCTTTAACGATACCTTAATTTTGACCATGTATAATGGTCATGTAACATACGCAAGAAGGAGGTAATGATGATGAAAAAGAGGATCTTCCACATAGTAGAAGCGGTCGCCCACCTGGCGATAGTGATAGCGATAATAGCGGCTGTAGCGAGATAAGCGTTTACGCGGGCCTGACGGCTGGGCCCGTTTTCATAAAACTCCGCAATCTACCCCATCTTACATCCCACCTCAAACCACTCTCCTCTAAGCCCCTGTAAGGGTCAGGCCTTACAGGGGCTTTTCTTTGTCTAAAAATTGCTAATTTTTAAGTTTGTTTCAAAGTGCAACAAGTGTTCCTTAAATGAAACATTTGTCATTGATTTATCAGTGTCGAATCCATATAATATTCAAAGAGCACGAAATACATAAGTTTTCCGGAGGGCTGTCATGGAAGCGTCTGTTCTTAACGATGCCGAAGAAAACCTCATAAGCCTCAATAGCGACACGATACTGAACAGCATCGCGGACGGGGTCGTGGTCATAGGGCTTAATCACAAGATACTCTTTGTGAACCGGGCGGCAAAGGAGATACTCGGGAGAGCAGGGGCCGATGATATCCTTAACTGCGCCAAGTGCAGTGACGTCATGGGGCACTCTGCCTGCACCTTCGGCTGCCTCATAAACACCACAATCAAGACGGGCGAGCACCTTTACAACTACGAGGCGGTATTCGAGGCAGGCGACAGGAAGGTCACGCTCTCCATCAATACCGCGCTCCTCAAAGACAAGAACAACAACGTCATAGGCGGCATAGAGATATTCAGGGACGTCTCGCTCATAAAGGAATTGAAGGACGAGCTGAAGGGCAAATACTCCTTCGAGAACGTCATCGGCAAGGACCACAAGATGCACGAGGTCTTCGAGCTCTTGAAAGAAGTCGCGCCTACAAAGGCGACGGTATTGATAGAAGGCGAGACCGGCACGGGCAAGGAGCTTATAGCGAACGCCATACACCACAACTCCCCGCGCTCGAACGGGCCTCTAATCAAGGTCAACTGCGCCGCGTTGTCCGAAGGCCTCCTTGAAAGCGAGCTCTTCGGCCACGTGAAAGGCGCGTTCACCGGGGCGATAGCCGACAAGCTCGGCAGGTTCGAGATGGCCGACGAGGGTACGATATTTCTGGACGAGATAGGCGACGTCACGCCGCACACGCAGGTGAGGCTTCTTAGAGTCCTCCAGGAAGGGGAGTTCGAGCGCGTCGGCGGCACGAAGACGATAAAGGTGGATGTCCGCGTCATCGCCGCGACAAACAAGGACTTGAAGGCCGCTGTAAAAAGGGGCGCGTTCAGGGAAGACCTCTACTACAGGCTTAAAATAGTCCCCATACGGCTCCCCGCGCTACGCGAGAGAAAAAAGGACATACCCTTGCTCGTCAGGCACTTTATGGAGAAGTTCAACAAAGAGATGGGCATGGATATAACGAACATCTCGCCGAACGCGATGGAACTGCTCATGGAGTACGACTATCCGGGGAACATCAGGGAGCTCGAACACGTGATCGAGCACGCCTTTGTCCGTTGCCCTGGAAAGACCCTTTCCACAGAGCACTTCCCGAAGGACATACAGGAGCTCAAGAGCAAGGGGGCGTTGTCCAACGTCATAAGGGAGCCTGAGCCCCTGAAGGCCCTTGAGAGGGAGGTGATCCTTAACGCCCTCGGGGAGACGGGCTGGAAGTACAACGAGTGCGCGAGCCTCCTCAAGATGAGCAGGACGACGCTCTGGCGGAGGATGAAGGAGCTGAAGATAGAGAAAGGGAGATGAGCGCTCCGGGATGATTAAATCGACCTCCCGTAAGACCCTCCTTGTAAAAAGGAGGGGGGTCGGGTCTCCTCCCCTTAACAAGGGGACCTTTGCATAAACCATATGTCCGTATAAGATCAGTTTCTTGGAACTGGATTCCTGATTAAAACCTCGGGAATGACAAACAAAACAATACCGTCATCCCCGCGAAAGCGGGGATCCAGTGTCTTATGCAAAGGTCTCCTTAACAAGGGGAGGCCGGGAGGGATCGTGTTTGCAGTTATTGAAAGGCGGGGTCTTCACCCCGCCTTTTTTTATTCTGTCATCACTTGACACCCCTTCATCTCCGCCGGAAAATTAAATATGGGGGGGGTATTGCCATGAAGATAGCCATATTCGAGGTAGAGGATTGGGAAAGGGGCGCGTTCGAGGGCCTTTCCAAGGGTCACGACGTCATCATCACACACGGACACCTTACGAAAGAGAACGCGCATGAGTACGCGGACCGC
>JACREV010000027.1 GCA_016218095.1 Deltaproteobacteria bacterium
AATACCTGGCCGAAAAGGCCGAGACCGTAAACGGCGGGCTCAAACACCTCCTCGTAAAGGAAGACGAGTACCCGAGTTCGCTCCACAAGGCGATGCACTACAGCCTCTTCGCGGGCGGAAAGAGGATAAGGCCTGTCCTCGTGCTCGCGGCCGCTGAGGCCGTCGGCGGAGACCCGTCCGTTGCGCTCCACGCCGCGTGCGCCTTCGAGTGCGTCCATACCTACTCGCTCATCCACGACGACCTTCCGGCGATAGACAACGACGACATGAGGAGAGGCAGGCCCACCTGCCACAAGGCCTTCGGCGAGGCAACGGCCATACTCGCGGGGGACGCGCTCCTGACCGCCGCATTCGACCTCGCGGCTAGGACGCCCGTGAAGGACGCCTCCCTTGTGGTGAAGGTCATCCAGGAGCTCGCGCGCGCCGCGGGCTCGACCGGCATGATAGGCGGGCAGATGGTCGACATAGAGTCCGAGGGCAAGGAGGTCTCCTTCCCTGTACTCGAATACATCCACATACATAAGACAGGCGAGCTGATACTCTCCGCGGTCCGGTCAGGCGCGATACTCGGGGGCGCGGATGACAAGGCCCTTCTGAAGATAACCCGCTACGGCAAATCCATCGGGCTCGCCTTCCAGATAGCCGATGACATACTCGACGTAGAGGGCGCGCCCGAGGTCACGGGCAAGCCCGTCGGCGGGGACGAAAAAAAAGGCAAGGCGACATACCCGGCGCTCATGGGGCTCGAGGAATCGAAGAAGAGGGCGAGGGAGCTCGTGGAGATGGCCGTTTCCGCGCTCGTTGGGTTTGACGCGAAGGCGGACCCCTTGAGGGAGATCGCCAGGTTTATTGCGGTAAGGGACAAGTAGAAGGGGTTGAAGACGCGCTTCTACCGGCGATCCATGGATGGACCGGCAAAATCGCGGTTTTAAAAAACGAGAAATTCGTGAGGTCTGGCCGGACCCTCTTAGGCCGGACCGCGGTTGAAAAACCCCCCGCAGTGATTTCAATATTTGATGGCAGAAGGTCAAGGCCGTACGATGGGAAAGCTCCTTGAAAAGATAGAGACGCCGGCGGACTTAAAGCGCGTCGAGCGCTCGAGGCTCCCGATACTCGCCAGCGAAATACGGGAGCTGATACTCAATACCGTCTCGGAGAAGGGCGGCCACCTCGCCTCTTCTCTCGGCGCGGTCGAGCTCTCGATCGCCCTCCACTATGTGCTGGATTCCCCGGTTGACAAGATAATCTGGGACGTCGGGCACCAGGCCTACGCCCACAAGATACTTACCGGCAGGAGAAAAGAATTCCCGACACTGAGGCAGTCGGGCGGGATAAGCGGCTTTCCGAAGCCGTCGGAGTCCGTCTTCGACGCCTTCGGCGTCGGCCACTCTTCGACGTCGATATCCGCCGCGCTCGGCATGGCCGCGGCCCGCGATCTCGAAGGGAAGAGGTACAGGGTCGTCGCCGTCATAGGCGACGGCTCTTTGACCGCCGGGCTCGCCTTCGAAGGCCTAAACCAGGCCGGTCACTTGAAGAAAGACCTCGTCGTCATACTGAACGACAACGAGATGTCGATATCGAAGAACGTCGGCGCGCTCTCGACGTTCTTAAGCCGTAAGATAACCGGGCGCTTCGCGAACAAGCTCAAGGGCGAGGTAGAGTCTTTCATTAAATCGATACCGAGGATAGGCGACAGGCTCATAGGCATAGCCAAGAGGGCTGAAGACTCGCTCATAACGCTCCTTACGCCCGGCATGCTTTTTGAAGGGCTCGGCTTCCATTACATAGGCCCGATCGACGGCCATGACACCGAGGCGCTGATAACCGCGCTTACGGACATAAACGAGCTTAAGGGCCCGGTCCTCCTCCACGTGCTTACGAAGAAGGGGAAGGGGTACGCGCCCGCCGAAAATGACCCGGCGAACTTCCACGGGGTCTCTCCTTTCGTTCTTGAGACCGGAAAGCCGAAGTCCAGGTCCAAGCCGTCTTACACGGGCGTATTCAGCTCCGCGCTCCTCGAGGTCGCTGAGAAGGACGCGAGGGTCGTAGCCATCACCGCGGCGATGCCCGAAGGCACGGGGCTCTCGAAGTTCGCCGAGAGATACCCGGAGAGGTTCTTCGACGTCGGCATAGCCGAACAGCACGCGCTCACCTTCGCGGCCGGGCTCGCCAAGGAAGGCTTTGTGCCGGTCACCGCCATTTATTCGACCTTCCTCCAGAGGGCCTATGACGAGGTCTTCCACGATGTCGCGCTCCAGAACCTCCCGGTCGTCATCGCCATGGACAGGGCGGGCATTGTAGGGCAGGACGGCCCGACGCACCACGGGCTCTTCGACATCTCGTACCTCCGCCACATACCGAACATGATAGTAGCCGCCCCCAAGGACGAAGACGAGCTCAGGCATCTTTTGTATTCGGCCGTAAGCTATGGAAGGCCGACGGCCATAAGGTATCCGAGGGGCTCGTGCACGGGGGTAGACACAACCGGACCCTTGAGGACCATCCCTCCGGGAAAGGCCGAGGTGCTCAAAGACGGGACGGATGTGACGATCGTCGCCATAGGGACGATGGTAGGCCCGGCTATGGAGGCCGTGGAGAGGCTCAACAAGGAAGGGATACGCGCTGGGCTCATAAACGCGCGGTTCGCGAAGCCCCTGGATGAAGAGGCGATACTGAAGGCCGCCTCGGTCGGGCCTCTGGTGACGGTAGAGGAGAACGCCCTGCAGGGCGGGTTCGGGTCCGCGGTACTCGAGTTGATCGAGGAGCGCGGCGTCTCCGCCCAGGTAAAGAGGCTCGGGGTGGGGGACGAGTTCATCGAGCACGGTACGCAGGACGAGCTACGCTCAAGGATAGGGCTCACCTCCGCCGGGATAGAGGCCGCGGCGCGCTCGCTCGTGAAGGACAGGCCGAACACCATAAAGCTCGCTTTTTGAAATAATTGGCAAAGACTGAAAAGACACGGATAGACTCTCTCCTCGTCGAGAAGGGGCTCGCGCCTACAAGGGAGAAGGCCCAGGCCCTTATCATGGCCGGGTCGGTCCTCGTCGACGGCGCGGTTATCGACAAGCCCGGGCGCGAGGTGAAAAAAGATGGCGCAATTGTTGTAAAGGAAGGGCTCCCGTTCGTTGGCAGGGGCGGGGTGAAGCTCTCTGGCGCGCTTGACGCCTTCAATATAAATGTCGAGGGCCTGACGATTGTTGACATAGGCTCGTCTACAGGCGGCTTCACCGACTGCGTCCTTAAAAGGGGCGCGAAAAAGGTCTACGCCATAGACGTGGGCAAGTCCCTCCTCGACGTCCATCTAAGGAACGACCCCAGGGTCGTCGTCCTCGAAGGCTACAATATAAGACACTTCGACCCCGCCCTCATCACCGACCCCGTTGACATGGCCGTAATCGACGTCTCGTTCATCTCACTTGTTAAGGTACTGCCCAAGGCAGAGGAGCTTGTAAGGGAAAACGGAGCGGTACTTGCCCTCGTTAAGCCCCAGTTCGAGGCGGGCAAGGGCAGGGTCGGCAAGGGCGGGATCGTCCGCGACGAGTCGGTACATAGAGAGGTCGTAGAAAAGATAAAGGCGTTCGCGGAGGGACTCTCCTTCAAAGTCGCGGGAGAGGCCCCGTCATCGATAACAGGCGCGAAAGGGAACAGGGAGTTCTGGGTATGGCTCGTAAAATGAAGTAGTTGCCATAAGTAGGCGGTTTTGATATATTATCCGTCCGCGCCATACACACTTCCATTCCTAAACAAAAGAAAAAAGGAGCGTTTAAGATGTACGAGATCGTCGAGAAGGCCGAACTTGCGCACACGGTATACCAATACAAGATAAAGGCCCCCCTCATAGCGAAGAAAAGGAAGGCCGGACAGTTCGTTGTCTTAAGATTGAACGAGATGGGCGAGAGGATCCCCCTTACGATAGTCGGGTCTGACGATAAGGAAGGGACTATAACTATAATCGTCCAGGAGGTCGGCAAATCGACGGCGATGCTCGGCGACATGACCGTCGGAGACTCCATCCTCGACGTCGTGGGCCCGTTAGGCAAGCCCACCCACATAGAGGACTTCGGCATAGCCGTCTGCGTCGGCGGAGGCATAGGCACGGCCCCGGTGCTCCCGATAGCCAAGGCCATGAAAGAGGCGGGGAATAAAGTCATCTCGATCATAGGCGCGAGGAACAAGGGGCTCCTCATACTCGAGAACGAGATGAGGGAGGCGAGCCACGAGCTCCACATAACGACGGACGACGGCAGCTACGGCCACCACGGGTTCGTCACGCAGGTACTTCAGAAGTTCATCGACGAAGGCATGAAGATAGGGTGCGTCGTGGGCATAGGCCCGGTGCCGATGATGAGGGCAGTCTCCAACGTCACGAGGCCTTACGGCATACAGACGGTAGTGAGTTTGAACCCCATCATGGTAGACGGCACCGGCATGTGCGGCGCGTGCAGGGTGACTATAGGCGGAAAGAACCAGTTCGTATGCGTCGACGGCCCGGAGTTCAACGGCCACGAGGTCAACTATGAAGAGCTGATGCTCCGGAACAGGAGCTATATAAAAGAAGAGAAGACCGCGATGGAGGAGTTCACCTACCACGAGGGCGCCAAATGCTATGATAGGGAATGCAAATAATCTTTTAATATAAAAGGAGCAGCGCGAGAGATGGACGCGAACGAGATAAAAGAGCGTATGAAGATACCCAGGCAGACGATGCCTGAGCAGGACCCGCACGAGAGGGTCAGGAACTTCTACGAGGTCCCGTACGGCTTCACACCCGAGCAGGCGATCGCGGAGGCGAAGAGGTGCATCCAGTGCAAGAAGCCGCTCTGTGTCGGCGGATGCCCTGTTAACATCGACATCCCCTGGTTCATACGCCTCATAGCCGAGGGCAAGTTCGTCGAGGCGGCGCACAAGCTCAAGGAGACTAACGGGCTTCCGGCTGTATGCGGCAGGGTCTGCCCCCAGGAAGACCAGTGCGAGAAGGTCTGCGTCGTCGGCAAGAAGGCCGACGCGGTATCCATCGGCAGGCTCGAGAGGTTCGCGGCGGACTACGAGAGGGAGCACGGCGAGGTAACGATACCGAACATACCGAAGTGGACCGGCAAAAAGGCCGCGGTCGTCGGCGCGGGCCCCGCGGGGCTCACAGTCGCAGGCGACCTTGTGAAAAAAGGCCATAAAGTAACTGTCTTCGAGGCGCTCCACACGCCGGGAGGCGTCCTCATGTACGGCATACCCGAGTTCAGGCTGCCTAAGAAGATAGTCCAGTCAGAGGTAGAGTACCTTAAAAGGATGGGAGTCGAGATAGTCCTTAACGCGGTCGTAGGCAAGCTCGAGACGATAGACGAGCTACTTGCAAACGGCTATGACGCCGTATTCGTCGGCTCGGGCGCGGGGCTCCCGAACTTCATGAACATACCCGGAGAGAACCTCTCGGGGGTCTATTCGGCGAACGAATACCTTACCCGCGTGAACCTCATGAAGGCTTACCAGTTCCCGGAGTACGACACCCCCGTAATACGCGGCAGGAAGGTCGTGGTGATCGGCGGGGGGAACACCGCCATGGACTCGGCGAGGACGGCCTTAAGACTTTGCCCCGAGGAGGTCTCGATAGTATACAGGAGGTCGAGGGAGGAGCTCCCGGCGAGGGTCGAAGAGATCCACCACGGCGAGGAGGAGGGGCTCAAATTCAAGCTCCTCACCAACCCGAAGAGGTTCATAGGCGACCACGAGGGGAGGCTCAAGGCGCTCGAGTGCGTGAGCATGGAGCTCGGAGAGCCGGACGAGTCCGGGAGACGCAGGCCCGTAGAGATGAAGGGCTCCGAGTTCACGATAGAGGCTGACGTCGCGATAATCGCCATAGGCAACGGAGCGAACCCGCTGGTCCCGCAGACCACCCCTGACATAAAGGTGAACAAGTGGGGGAACATCACGGTCAACCCGGATAACGGCAGGACGTCCAAGGAGGGGGTCTTCTCCGGCGGCGATATAGTCCGCGGAGGAGCTACCGTCATACTCGCCATGGGCGACGGCAGGCGCGCCGCCGACTCGATGGACGAGTACATGAGAACCGGGATATGGTAACAGGATGAGCGTCACGAAGACCGGCCTTTGAGAAACAGGCCGGTTTTTTTATTCCAGAAGGGGCCCGATGGGACACTCAAAGCGGCTTAAAAAAATACTCTTCGTCTGCGTAGGCAACACCTGCCGGAGCCAGATGGCCGAGGGGTTCGCGAACCACTACGGCAAGGGAAAAATAGATGCGCGTAGCGCGGGCACTTCCGCCGCAGGTGTGGTCAACCGCTACACAATTGACGCGATGAAGGAGATAGGCATAGACATCTCGGGGCATGATTCCGTTCAGCTCACGCGAGAGATGATCGAGTGGGCCGATGTAGTCGTGACGCTAGGTTGTTGTACGGCAGATACGCTATGCCCGGTATCGTACGACGGCAAGAAATACGACTGGAAGGTCGACGACCCGCTCGGGAGGCCCTGGGAGTTCATGCAGAAGGTCAGGGATTCCATTGGGCAAAAGGTCAGGGAGCTTATAGATGACGAGGGGTGAGGCCTTCATACTCGTCGTAGACGACGAGCCGGACATACTCCACCTCCTCGACTATAACCTCAAGAAGGCTGGGTTCAGGGTGCTCCTGGCCAAGGACGGCCCCGAGGCCATAGAGACGGCGAGGTCTAAAAAGCCCGACCTCATACTCCTCGATATCATGCTCCCGGACATGGAAGGGACTGAAGTGCTACGGAGACTCAAGGCAAACGAGTCCACCGCGCGCATCCCCGTAATAATGCTTACGGCAAAGGGCGAGGAGGTCGACAAGATCGTCGGCTTCGAGCTCGGGGCAGA
>JACREV010000192.1 GCA_016218095.1 Deltaproteobacteria bacterium
TGCCTTCAAAGTCCGTCTTTAGAAGCTCGGGGATTATCCTGTAAAAGCCGACCTCGGCCTTGAGCGCGTGGAAAGCGCCGATTAGCCAGAGCGCGAGGAGGAGATAGAGGATCGATGAGCGCCTTTTGACCATGGCTCTTTGACCTTGTCCGGAGAGCTGGCTACCCGACGGTATTGTACTCCCGTACCCTGAAGGCGACGCCTATGTCGTCCTCCGCGACCTTCCTGCACGCCTCTATATCAAGGCCGGGGACTGCGACGACCGAGGCTACGACCTTCGCTATGTGCTTTTTCGCTTCTTTCAGGAAAAAGAGGACCGCCGGGTAAGCGGCGTCCCCGAAAGGCGTCTTGATGAGCTTCTGGTAGGTCTCGGAGTCCGGCGCGTTCATGGAGACCGAGATCACATCGACAAAGGCGAGCTCGGATAAAACGTTCCTCTTGTGGACGAGGTTCGCGAGCCCGTCGGTGTCTATCCTTATTTTACAGCCGCGCCTCTTAAGGTGCATCCCGAGCTCCTTTACGAGGTCGAGGCGTATGAGAGGCTCGCCGAAGCCGCAGAATACTATCTCTTTGTACTTCTCCTCCGGGTCAGGGCCTATGGCGCGGATGAGCGCGTCGAAGCCGGGCTCCTCAGAGAGCTTGAGGTAATGGCCCTTTACCGTGTACGAATCGAACTTGGCGCAGAACGAGCAGTGGTTCGAGCACCTGTTCGTGATGTTCAAGTAGAGCGAGTCCCTTATGGGATAGGCTATCTTCGCTTCAGGCGCGGACTTTCCGAGGCCGAAGAGGTCTTCGGCGTTCGCAGAGGTTATGCGGGCGACGTCGCCTACGGCGAGCCCCTTGATAGCGGCTATGGCGTTGGCCGTCTCGACTACAAAGGCGGGCTCGTTCCTCTTGGACCTCATGTTTTTAGGCGCGAGATACGGGCAATCGGTCTCGATCAATATCTTTTCTATCGGAGCGTATTTCACGACCTCCCGGAGCGCTTCCGCGTTCGGGAAGGTGACGACCCCGGTAAAAGAGAGATAGAAGCCCATCTCCAGCGCCTTTTTCGCAAGGTCGAGCGTCCCCGAGAAGCAGTGGAAGACGCCGCCCGCCTCGATAGGCCCTGTGGTTCTCATGACCTCAAGCGTGTCTTTTTCAGCCTCCCTCGTGTGTATGATCACGGGGAGCGCGAGCTCGTTCGCAAGCGATAGCTGTCTCCTGAAGACCTCTTTTTGCACCGCCCTCGGCGAGTGGTCGTAATGGTAGTCGAGACCGGTCTCGCCTATGCCGACCACCCTCCCCCTGGACTCGAGGGCGAGCCTTTTGATAAGAGCGAACGGCTCGTCGGAGTCGGCCTCCTTTGCCTCGTGGGGGTGGACTCCTAACGCGGCGTAGACGTCCTTATGATAGGTCAGGACCTCGTCGAGCAGGACCTTGAAGCCTTTTTTTCTCGACCAGCACCCGACTGAGATGATCTTCTTGACCCCGGCCTCTTTGGCCCTCTTTATCACGTCAGCCCGGTCGTCCTTGAACCTATTGTCGTCGAGGTGCGCGTGGGTGTCTATGAATTGGTTTTTGTCCATTTATAAATATCTGAACCCTTTTTGTCATTCCCGATTGTTTTTATCGGGAATCCAGACGTTACTTACGGAGCAAAGGCACTGGATTCCCGCTCAAAAGATCGCGGGAATGACAGACTGGAACGCTTACTGTATCCTCGGGAAGAGCGACGGTATCTTTGTGGTCTTGCGGCCTGCCTCGCCCTTGCCGAATTCCGTCTCCTCAAAAGACTTAGGACTTTCTACCCCGAGCGCGGCAGAGATCTTCTCCGCCGTTTCGGGCATGAAGGGGTAGACATAGACCGAGACTATCCTTAAGCCTTCCGACAACGTATAGAGGACGTTCGATAGCGTCTCTTCGTCCTTCTCCTTCCATGGAGCGGCCTTATCGACATAGGCGTTCATCTCCCGGACGACCGCCCATACCTTCTGGAGCGCGTCGTAGAAGCCTATCCCGTCCATGGCAGATGAATACTCCGCCGGAAGGGTCTTCAAGAGGGATTTCAGCCCCGCCTCAAGCTCCCTGTCCTTTTGAGGCGCAGGGGGAGGGACGACGCCAGACCTGTACTTGTCTATCATCGTCAAAGACCTTGAAAGGAGGTTACCGAGGTCGTTCGCCAGGTCGCTGTTGATGCGTGAGACCAACGCCTTCTCGGAGAAATCCCCGTCCGCGCCGAAGGGCATCTCGCGCAATAAGAAGTACCTGAACGCGTCGACACCGTACTTATTCGCGATTGCCCCCGGGTCGACGACGTTCCCCCGCGACTTGCTCATCTTATTGCCGTCGACGGTCCACCAGCCGTGGGCAAAGACCTTCTTTGGTAGTTCCATACCGGCGGATAAGAGGAACGCGGGCCAATAGACGGTATGGAAGCGCAGGATGTCCTTCCCTATGAGGTGGATGTCGGCTGGCCAGAACCCGTCTTTATTATCCGGGTAACCCGCGGCGGTGAGGTAATTGGTAAGGGCGTCGAACCAGACGTAGATGACGTGCCTCGGGTCCCCCGGGACAGGGAGCCCCCACTTGAAAGTAGTCCTGCTGACGCTCAGGTCGCGGAGGCCCTCTTTAAGGAAAGAGACTATCTCGTTACGCTTCGAGGCAGGCTGGATGAATGAGGGGTTCTCCTCGATGTGTTTAAGGAGAGGATCTCCGTATTTTGATAATCTAAAAAAGTAGCTCTCTTCCTTAAGCTTCTCAACGGCCCTGCCGCAGTCCGGGCATCTGCCGTTGACGAGCTGTGTCTCTGTCAGGAAGTTCTCGTCCGCCGTGCAGTACCAGTCCTCGTACTCTCCGAGGAATATGTCGCCCTTTTTCGCGACCGTCTCCCAGATGGCGGCGACGGCCCTCTTGTGCCTCTCCTCTGTCGTCCTTATGAAGTCGTCGTTGGAAATATTAAGTTGCAGCCATAACTCCTTGAATCGGCTACAGACATTGTCTACGAATTCCTTGGGGGTCTTCCCTGAGGCCTCTGCCGCCTTCTCGACCTTCTGGCCGTGCTCGTCTGTTCCTGTCAGGAAGAGGACCTTATCGCCCTTAAGGCGCCTGTATCTGGCGATGGCGTCTGCCGCGACGGTCGTGTAGGCGTGTCCTATGTGCGGGACGTCGTTGACATAGTATATGGGTGTGGTTATGTAAAAGGACTTCGGGGGCATGAGACTTAAGGCCTTTCCTCGGGTTCTCCGGAACGGCCCTTGTCGGTTCCCTCTGTCCCTTCAGGCGCGCCTTGTGCGGCCTGTACGTCCTGCCTTGCCGGTCTGGTCTCCGGCGCGGCCTGCGCCGGAGCGGCCTTATCTACCCTTCCGGCGTTGTCGCGTCTGTCGCGCCTCTCATTTCTGTCCGCCCTCGGGGGCCTCTCGGGCCTCGGCCCCCGCTCCTGCCTCTCGGGCCTTCCGGACTTATCCTGTCTTTCTGTCCTCTCGGGCCTCTCGGGCCTCCCCTGTCTCTCGGGCCTTTCATTTCTTTGAGGCCTCTCCGGGCGCTTCTCGTTCTGCTGTCCTTCAGGGCCGTGATTGCCGCAACCGCCGCAGGCGTGGCCTGCCTCGGCCCCGGCCGGTTTTTCCCTGTCCCGGCCTCTCCCTCTGTCCCGGCCCCTTTCTTTGTCAGGCTTATCCTTTTCCACCTCGGGCTGGGCCTCACCGGCGACCTCGGCGGCGGCGCGCTCCCTCTCCCGCTTCTCCCTCTTCTCTCCCTGGTACATGCCGTGCTCGTAGCTCAGGCAACACATGAGCCTGCCGCAGATGCCGGAAATTTTCACCGGGTTCAAGGCGAGGTTCTGGTCCTTCGCCATCTTTATGGTCACTGGCTCGAAGTCCGACAAGAACCCCGAACAGCAGAGCTCCCTGCCGCAGGGGCCCAGGCCCCCTATCATCTTCGCCTCGTCGCGGACGCCGATCTGGCGCATCTCGATCCGCGTGTGGAAACCCGAGGCGAGGTCCTTGACGAGTTCCCTGAAGTCCACCCTCGTTTCAGACGTGAAGTAGAATATCGCTTTCGATGAGTCGAAGAGGTACTCTACCCTTATGAGCTTCATCGGGAGCTTGTACTGCACTATCTTCTCCCTGCATATCCTGAAGGCCTCGTTCTCCCGCTCGGTATTGAAGCCGTTCCTCTCCTGATCCACGGCGTCCGCCTTGCGGACGACCTTTTTGAGCTGTCTTCCGAGCGTGGACTCGTCGACCTCCTTCGGCCTGTAGACGACCGTCCCCATGCCGAGGCCCTTTTCCACCTCGACTATGACCATATCGTTCGGAATCAGATCAAGGCCGTTGGCTTCAAAGTCATAGACCTTGCACGCCTTTTTGAACCTGATACCCACTATCATCGCCATATATTAAACCTTCCCCTAAAAATTGTTATTTTTCCTGATCTCTGCGTCAGGTCGGAAATAAAAATGCTCACATATTACCATATATGCTCCGCTTTTTATTTCCGCCCTTCCTTGACCTCAGAAAAAATTCCTAATTTTTAGAGTAGCTTTTTGAGTTGTCCTTTTTTAAAGATGAGTTATTCACCTACTTCAATCCACGAGCTTCAGGAGGAGCGCCTCCATTGCGAGGAGCTTGTTCGCGTACCTCGGGGGCGCGATCATCCTCCTCGTATCCTCTATGCTGAAAAAATCCTCGACGAGACTCGCTATTCTCCTGCCTTCGAAAGACCCGCCACTATAACCGTAATGCGCCGCGTTTGCCAGAAGATTCTCCGCCCCGGCGGCTGAGACGGCCCTGTCCCTGTACCAGCCCTTCAGTATCTCGAGGGCCTCGAGGAGGTCGTCCCTTTTCGAGAGCTCCTCGGCGAATTTCAACGCTTCAGATACGTCGGTTGTAGATTGCAGCCTCTTTATGAGCTCCCTGCCCTTCTCACCGTGCCCTTCGCCTATGTATTTGAGGGCGAGCGACAAAGACCTGCCGGTCATCCTCGCGGCGACGGCCGCCTCTTCCCTCGACACGCCGGTCTTCTCGACGATGGCCCCTATGAGCGCGTCCTCAGGCAACGGTCTGAACGCTATCCTCTGGCACCTCGAGATTATCGTCGGCAAAAGGTCGGCCGGGCGCGACGAGACGAGGATGATGACAGACCCCGCGGGAGGCTCCTCGAGCGTTTTAAGGAACGCGTTCGCGGCCTGGGGCATGAGCCTCTCGGCGGCATCGACTATGACGGCCTTTCTCCCCCCTTCGGCCTTGTACCTGAGGAGCGAGAGGACGTCCCTTATCTGCTCTATCCTTATAAGCCCTGAGGGGTCGGGGACGAGCTCGTCCTTATCCTTTACGGTCGGTGTGACCTCGACGATGTTCGTGTGCGTGCCTGACGCGGCCCTTAAGCATGAGGTACACTCGCCGCAGGCGTCGTTGGAGGCGGAGGCGCAGTTAAGGGCCCTGGCGAGCTCGAAGGCGGTCTTTCTCTTGCCTATCCCCTCGGGGCCGGCAAAGAGGTACGAGTGGGCGAGACGTCCGCTTCTGAGCGCCTCGCTTATGATCCTCAGTTCTTTTTCGTGGCCGAGTATATCTTTAAAGGGCATGGGAAAGACAAGAGGGGTTAGTACCCCATTTTTTCCATGATATCACAGATTTCCCCGTGTATCGAGGCTATTTCTCGGGGCGGGGAGGCGTCCACCACAGAGACCCTCTTCTCCTCTTTCGCGATACTCAAAAAGCCGTCCCTCACGCGCTTGTGGAAGGCGATCTCCTCCCTCTCGAAGCGGTCCTCCCTCGGACCCTTTCCTTTCTCTATCCTTGAAATGGCGCGTCTTAAGCCCGCCTCGGGGTCGCAGTCGAGGAGTATGGTCAGATCCGGCACGGTTTCGCCGACAACGAGCCTGTTAAGCCTTTTTATCGCCTCTATGTCGAGCCCCCTGCCGTACCCCTGGTACGCGACGGTCGAGTCCATAAAACGGTCCGAGATGACGACCTTCCCGGCCTTGAGCGCGGGCCTTATGACCTTAAGGACGAGCTCGGCCCTGCACGCCTCGTAGAGGAGTAGCTCAGCCATCGGCCCTATCTCGCTATTCGAGTCGAGTAGGATCCTCCTCACCGCTTCTCCGGTGGGGGTCCCGCCCGGCTCACGGATAGTGAGCACATCTAAACCCGATTTTCCGATATACTCGCCGAGAAGGGCTATCTGTGTTGATTTGCCGCACCCCTCGACACCCTCGAATGTAATAAAAAGCCCCATATCGAGCCCTTTTAACCGAATTTTAATGTTGCCAATATTACAGTAATCGGGAGGATTCCGCAAGACGCTTATTAGTCCTTGACTTTCTACACATTGTCGAATATCATTCGATTGGAGGGTTAAAACATCATGGCAGGAAGCACAAGGTCAAAGGACGGGTCGAGCAAGGTGATGGGGCCGCTCGAACAGGAGATACTCGACGTACTCTGGACGAGGGGCGAGGCTACAGGAAAGACGGTCCACGCCGATATAAAGAGCGTGCGGGAGATAGCGATAACGACGGTCCTCACGGTCCTTGAAAGGCTCGCCAAAAAAGGTTATATAAGGAAGAGCAAGGGCGAGAGCGTGTTCGTCTTCAGGCCGGCCTTCAGCAAGGAGGAGTTTGCCAAAGAGGTCTCGAACGACGTCCTCAAAGGCATATTCGAGATATCGAGGTCCGGGGCCTGCGCCTCGTTCGTAGACGCCCTCGCCGAGACCGACCCGCTTGAGCTCGACAAGCTCTCGGCCATGATAGAGCACAAGAAAAAGGAACTCGCGGAGAGAAGGTAACGCTTGAGCGCATTCGCCTCCATAATGCTCGCGCTTTCGTTCACGGCCGTCGCCGCGCTCTGGGGCTATTATGGGCTCCCCGGTCTCATCGAGATGACTTCAGGGTTCACCGAGCTCTGCCAATCGCTCTTCGCGCGCTGTCTGGAATACTACGAGATAATAAAATTCCTGTCCTTATGGCTTGGCGCCGCGCTCCTCGCGGGAGGCCTCATCTACTCCCTCGTCAAAAACTCCCTGCAGACACTAAGGTCATACTACGCCGTCTCCCGGCTCCCGGTGAGAGGCAAAAAAGGCTCTGTCGTCATAATAGACGACGGCTCAAGGGCCGCCTTCACGCACGGGATATTCAGGCCCCGCGTATACTTGACACTCGGGCTCCTCAAGGGGTTGGATAGAGACGAGCTCAGGGCCGTATTCCTCCATGAGCTGCACCATAAGAGGGAGAGAGACCCCATGAGGCTCATTCTACTCTCGTTTTTCAGGGACCTCTTCTTCTACGCGCCTGTAGTCAAGGATATCGCCGCGAACCTGAAGATCAGGATGGAGCACGCCTGCGACGACGCCGCGGCGAAAAAAGAAGGAGAGCGGCTCGTCCTCGCCTCCGCGCTTGTAAAGGTCGCGCGGGGTCATTACTCGGCCTTTGCCCCGTCCATTACCGGTAACAGCCAGGTCTCCGCCAGGGTAAGGAGGCTCGTCGAGGGCCGGGAGCCGTCTTTCAGCCGCCCGACTTTGAGGGCGATAGTCTCGAGCGTCGCTGTCGCCGCCTTCCTCGCATTCTCGCTCACCTACCCGGTAGGCGCGAAGACGATAGACCACGAATGCTCGTTGAAGCAGTGCTCGGTCCATGTCGATAAGGTCGCCAAATGCCGGGTCCACTGCGACGCGCACGCCGCGAAGAGCGGCCATATACACTGAGACAAAATTTTTTGACTACATATTCTACGAACCGTAGAAATGAATGGAGGAAAGATATGTTGATAAAAACAATGCTGGCGCTCGCGGCGGTCCTGATCTTCACATCGCATGTATCAGCCGTTGAGATGAAGGAAAGGTCCGCCGGGATAGAGGCTACGCTCAAGGTCGCCCCTGAAAAGTCGATGGTAGACCTTTTCCTCAAGGACTACTCCAAGGCCTTGAAGCAGATAAAAAGCGCGAAGGTCAAGGCCGCCGTCAAGACCCCGGACGGCAAGACCATTGAGAAGGAACTCATCGGCATGGAGATGGAAGGCGTCTTTTCTTATATGAACTCTCTGGACTTATCAAAAAAAGGCGGCTATATTTTCGATATCGCCGTTGACGTGGACGGAGTAAAAAGGGGGTTCTCGTTCAGGTATGAGAACAGATAAAGGGCGTGCGCCTTTTTTAAGTATCCTGTCGGCATGCATCCTTGCGGCGGCCGCGCTCTTCTCACCGGCGCCCTCGATCGCCGAGGATGCCTCGGTAAGGGACCTCGTTACAATGGCCAGAGAGAGGAACCCGGAGCTTAAGGCCCTCTCCGAGAGGGCGAGAGCCGCCACATACCGGGCCCGCGCCGAAGGGGCGCTCGACGACCCCACATTGAAGGTCGAGCTCGAGGACCTCTCCACGGACGACCCGCTCTCAATCTCGCCAACGAGCGCGATGCTCACGAGATACACCGTAAGCCAGATGTTCCCGTTCCCCGGAAAGAGGTCTTTAAAGCGGCGGATGGCCGAGCGTGAAGCTCTCTCGATCGCCTCGGAACTCAAGGCAAAGACCCTCGAGATAGAGTCCGGGGTCAAGGAGGCGTACTACGAGGTCGCATACTTAAAGGAATCGATACAGCGGACCGCGGAGATAAAGGAACTCCTCTCCTACATGGCCAAGGTAGCCGAGACGAGGTACGCTACAGGCCAGGTCTCGCAACAGGACGTCATAAAGGTGAACGTCGAGACGACCATGCTGACTAACGACCTCATAACCATGGAGGCCGAAAAGGCGATAGCGATCTCGCGCCTTAAGTCCCTCATCGGGTTGAGCCAATCTGAGGACGTAGCCGAGCCCTCGGTCCTCCCCAAGGGCAGGGTCGAGTTCTCGACCGACGGACTCATCCGTAGGGCGATGGAGGCGAACCCCGAGGTCAAGATGGTCGAGTACGAGGCAGAGGCGAACGAGCTCGGGGTCGACCTCGCGAGAAAAGACTACTGGCCTGACCTCATGGTCGGGGTCGCGCCCATCCAGAGGAACGGCTCGTTCGACAACTTCGACCTGATGTTCCAGGTGAACCTGCCGATATGGAGGTCCAAGTACGATGCCCGGCGCGATGAGGCCTCGGCGAACGCGAGCGCGCTCCGCGCCCGCGCTCTATCCATGAAGAACATCAAGGCCTTCGAGGTAAAGGAGGCGGCGCTCATGGTCGAGGCCGCCGAGAGGATGAGGACCCTTTTTGAGACGAGCCTTGTCCCCCAGGTGGAGCTCGCCTTCGAGTCGGCGCTTAAGAACTACCAGTCCGGGAAGATCGACTTCCTCTCGCTCCTCGATACCGAACGGGACCTTAAAAGGACCCGGATAGAGTATTACAGGTCGCTTCTCGAATACAACAAACGGGTCTCGCTCCTGGAGAAGGCCTCAGGCGAGGACCTGAGGGCCGGGCGTGTTTTACCGGAGGGTAAATGAATAACAGGTTTCTCGGCGTCATACTGCTTCTGATCGGCCTCGTCCTTGGCGGCGCGGTGGTCTACGTCTACTCGGGCGGAAGGGGAGAGAAAGAAACGCCCCCCGAAGAGGCTAAGGCCGAGCGGAAGATACTCTATTACCGGAACCCCATGAACCCCGAGGTGACTTCTCCTACACCGATGAAGGACCCGATGGGCATGGATTACGTCCCCGTCTACGAGGACGAGGCCCAAGAGGCCAAAGCGGCGCCGGGGACCGTAAGGATATCCCCGGAGAGGATCCAGAAGACGGGTGTCAAGTCCGAAGAGGCGGTGACCCGTGAGCTCAAAAGGGTAATACGGACCGTGGGCAGGGTCGAGCCCGTCGAGGACAAGGTATTCGTCATAAACGCCAAGGTCCCCGGGTGGGTCGAAAAACTCTATGTGAGCCAGACCGACAAGATGGTGAGCACCGGGCAAAAGCTCCTCGAGCTCTACAGCCCCGACCTCGTCTCCGCGCAGGAGGAGTACCTGCTCGCGCTTAAGTCCCTCGAAGACGTGAAGATGAGCCCCTACGAGGAGGTGCGGACCGGCGCGGCCTCGCTACTTAAGGCCGCGCGCCAGAGGCTCAAATACTGGGACATCTCCGACGACCAGATAAAAAGGCTCTCAGAGACCGGACGGATAAGCCGGACGCTTGCCATAAGGGCGCCGTCTGAGGGGTCGGTGACGGAGAAGATGGTCGTCGAGGGGCAAAAAATCGAGGCCGGAGAGCCTCTCTTCAAGATCATCGACCACTCGAGTGTCTGGGTCTACGGCGAGATATACGAGTACGAGATACCTTACATAAAGGTCGGCCAGAAGGCGCTCCTCTCCCCCTCCTATTCTCCGAATGAGGCGTACACGGGCCGTATCGAGCACATCTACAGCCACCTGGGGTCGATCAGGTACACGCAGGAGGAAGGGACCGAAGTCAGGACAGCGAAGGTCAGGTTCGCGCTCCCTAACAGGGACCACAAGCTCAAGCTCGGCATGTACCTGAACGTCGAGATAGCGGCGCGGGTCGCGAAAGACGCCCTCTCTGTCCCGGACTCCGCCGTAATAGACACCGGCACGAGGAAGGTCGTCATAGTGGACAGGCGCGACGGGACGTTCGAGCCGCGCGCGATCGAGACCGGGGCAAAGGCCGAGGCCTACTACGAAGTGAAGGACGGGCTCAAGGAAGGCGAGTGGGTAGTCACATCCGCCAACTTCCTCATAGACTCGGAATCGAACCTTAAGGCGGCAATAGGCTCTTTGACAGGCCACCAGCACGGCGCTACCCCGAAAGAGGAGGCGAAGGGCGGAGAGGGAGCCCCCTCCCCCTCCCCCGCGCCGAGCGCAGGCGAGGGCATTGTGAAAGAATCCCCCGGACCCGGGCCGAAGGCGCCGAGGACCTCCCACGAGGGGCACTAAGGGATGTTAAAGCGCATAATCGAGATCTCCGTAAAGAACAAGTTCATCGTAATCCTTTTAACCATTTTCGCGGTCGTATGGGGCGTCTATTCCATCTATCATACCCCTATCGACGCCATCCCCGACCTCTCGGACGTTCAGGTCATAGTCTATACCGAATATCCAGGGCAGGCCCCCCAGGTCGTCGAGGACCAGATAACGTACCCGCTCACCACAGCCATGCTCGCCGTCCCCAAGGCAAGGGTCGTAAGGGGATACTCCTTCTTCGGCGTCTCTTTCGTCTACATCATATTCGAGGACGGGACCGACATGTACTGGGCGCGCTCCAGGGTCCTCGAGTACCTGAACTTCGCCTCAGGCAAGCTCCCGAGAGGTGTGTCCCCATCCTTAGGGCCTGATGCAACGGGCGTCGGCTGGGTATACGAGTACACGGTAGAGGGCGAGGGGTACGACCTCGCGGAGCTGCGCTCCGTACAGGACTGGTATGTGAGATACCAGTTGACGACCGTCCCGGGTGTTGCTGAAGTCGCCTCCATCGGCGGCTTTGTAAAACAGTATCAGGTTAACATCGACCCGAACCGACTTCTCACCTACGGCATCTCCATAGGAGACGTGGTGAAATCCATCGAGATGTCGAACCGCGACGTCGGGGGGCGCGTCATCGAGCTCTCTGAAAGAGAGTACATGGTCAGGGGGCTCGGCTACATAAAGTCGCTCCCTGACATAGAGGATATCGTCCTCAAGGTCGACAGGACCGGCACGCCGATAAAGATACGCGACATAGCCAGAGTCGAGCTCGGGCCTGACGAGAGGCGCGGGATATCCGAGAGGGACGGCGAGGGTGAGGTCGCGGGCGGCATCGTAGTAATGCGCTTCGGGGAGAACGCGCTCGACGTTATAAAGGGCGTCAAAGAGAAGCTCAAGGAGCTTCAAGCCGGGCTCCCGCCAGGCGTAAAGATACGCTCCGTCTACGACAGGAGCGACCTCATATACCGGGCCATAGATACACTTAAAGAGAAGCTCCTTGAGGAATCCATCGTCGTATCCATCGTCTGCATCGTCTTCCTCCTCCATTTCAGGAGCGCGCTCGTAGCCATACTCATGCTCCCTGTGGCCATCCTCATCTCTTTCGGGGTCATGCGCGCAATAGGCATAAACGCGAACATCATGTCGCTCGGCGGCATAGCCATAGCCATAGGCGCGATGATAGACGGCGCGATAATAATGATCGAGAACGCGCACAAGCACCTCGAAAAGCACGAAGGGAAGACCTTCGACCGGTGGGATGCGATAACCGAGGCGGCCAAGGAGGTCGGCCCCGCGCTCTTCTTCTCGCTCCTCATCATCACCGTCTCCTTCATGCCGATTTTCACGCTCGAGGCGCAGGAAGGGCGGTTGTTCAAGCCGCTGGCCTTCACCAAGACCTTCGCCATGGCCTCCGCGGCCCTCCTCTCCATAACGCTCGTACCCGTACTCATGGGCTACTTCATACGAGGGAAAATACTCCCCGAGTCGAGGAACCCCATAACCCGCTTCCTCATCTGGATATACGCTCCGATGATAAGGTGGGTATTGAAGTACAAGAAGACGACCATCGTGCTCGCCCTCCTCGCGCTCGCCGCGACGGCATATCCGCTCTCGAAGATCGGGAGCGAGTTCATGCCCCCGCTGAACGAAGGCACGCTCATGTACATGCCTGTCACGCTCCCCGGCGTCTCCGTCACAAAGGCCGCCGAGATACTCCAGACGCAGGACAGGATAATAAAGGGCTTCCCGGAGGTGGAATCCGTCTTCGGCAAGGCGGGAAGGGCCCTTACCGCAACAGACCCCGCGCCCTTCGAGATGTTCGAGACGATCATTAATCTTAAGCCCGAGGACCAGTGGCGTCCGGGGATGACGACTGAAAAGCTCGTAGAAGAGATGGACGAGGCGCTCAAGATGCCCGGCATCACGAACGCGTGGACGATGCCGATAAAGGCCCGCACCGACATGCTCTCTACCGGCATAAGGACGCCGGTGGGGGTAAAGGTCTTCGGCAAGGACTTGAAGGAGCTTGAGCGCGTCGCGCTCGAGGTCGAATCCGCCATAAAGAAGGTCCCCGGCACCGCCTCTGCCTACGCCGAGAGGATAATAGGCGGGTACTATATCGATATAAAGATAAAGCGCGACGAGGCGGCGAGGTTCGGGCTTAAGGCCGAGGACATACAGGGCGTCATAATGTCGGCCATAGGCGGCGAGAACGTGACCATGACGATAGAAGGGTTAGAGCGCTACCCGGTGAACGTCAGGTACAAGCGCGAACTAAGGGACGACATAAACAAGCTCGGGAGAGTCCTTGTACCCACGATGATGGGGGCGACCCATGTGCCGCTCTCGCAGGTCGCCGACATAGAGATCAAGATGGGGCCGCCGACGATCAGGACCGAAAACGCCCTCCTTACGACGTGGATCTTCGTCGACGTGCGCGGGCGCGACATCGGGAGCTATGTAAAAGAAGCGAAGACCGCGGTGGCGTCAAACGTGAGCTTCCCCGCAGGCTACTACGCGGCGTGGTCCGGCCAGTACGAGTACATGGAGAGGGCGTATTCGAAGCTAAAGATCATCATCCCGCTTACGCTCGGAATTATCTTTCTCCTCCTCTATCTCAACTTCAAGTCCATAACCGAGTGCCTCATCATATTCCTCGCCATCCCGTTCTCGGTCATAGGCGCCTCGTGGATACTCTACATCCTCGACTATAACCTCTCCATAGGCGTAGCGGTCGGGTTCCTCGCGCTCGCCGGCCTCGACGCCGAGACCGGGATAGTCATGCTCATATACCTCATACACTCCTACGATAGGCACGTCGCGGAAGGCAGGATGAATACAAAGGCCGACCTCCACGCCTCCATCATGGACGGGACGGTCCTCCGGGTGCGCCCCAAGCTCATGACCGTTGTGGCCATAATAGCGGGCCTCCTTCCGATAATGTGGTCCGCGGGGGCCGGTGCGGACGTCATGAAGAGGATAGCCGCGCCGATGATAGGCGGGATGTTCACCTCCGCCTTGCTTGAATTACTCGTCCTCCCCGTCATATTCGCCTTCTGGAAGGGGTGGGAGATGAAGAGAAAGAACGGAGAGGGGAGGCAATAACCAGGCTTCTGAAAAAAATCTTATAAAACAAATGGTTGCCATAATAACGCGCGCCTCATGGACAACGCACCTTTGCCAAGGACCCCGGCCTTCCTCCCTCTTTCCGCGTCGCCTGCGAAATCCGCAAAATCTGATATAGTTATACAAAAACCAGTCAAGGAGGTATGCGATGAATCTAAGGAACTTCTTTGTGGCCGGTCTTCTGGGCATTGCGCTCGTCTCAATGCCGGCTTATGCCGCTGACACGAACACCCCGGCGGATTCCGGCCAAATGGGCGGAGGGATGATGGGGGGCGGCGGCATGATGATGCGCGACAAGTCCATGATGATGGCGGGCCACAACATGATGCAGGAGTCGATGGGGATGCTCAAGGAGACGATGACCATCGTGCGCGACTTCTCGCACAAGCCCACCGATACTCAGAAAAAAAAGCTCGACGAGATGATAAAGAAGCTCGACGACCTCATGAAACAGCATGAGCAGATGATGATGAAAAAGGAGGGCGGCGCCCCTCCTGCGGCGCCTCAGGAACAGCCCAAGTAAACGATTTGCCGCCGGGCCTTGGGATATAAGCCAGGGCCCGGCCTTTTTACATTGTTTTTACCTCCTTAAGCCCTTTCAGAGCCTTTTTCCCGATGATGCGGAACCTCCTGCAAAGGCCGGCCTTTTACAGACCCGCGAAAATCACAAATTAGCTTGACATCAGAGCTTTGCATATGATAGCAATACTCTGTTTCAGGATATTGTAACCCCCAAAAAGACCCCCTAAAAGAGAATAGCGCATTACTTAAGGGCACGCACCCCTTGGCCGGCCTGGAATTAGGCGCCGACAAGGGGTTTTAAAGTAAGTAATAATCGCTCTAAAAAAAACGGAGGCTACTCTAAAAATTAGATATTTTTTCTGAGGTCAAGGAAGGACGGAAATAAAAAGCGGAGCATATATGAGAATATGTGAGCATTTTTATTTCCGACCTGACGCAGTCCTAGCCGGACGGGCAAATCCGTATCGAACGACTGGGAATTTGATATAGACCAAAGGCTCCTTTCGAAACTTTGGCCCTGCGCCAAGCAGTCAGGAAAAAGAGCAATTTTTAGAGGACAGCCCAATCCCGGTGGAAAATGCTCGACATAAATCAGACCCTGCTCTTCCAGATGATCGGCTTCGTCGCCCTCCTCTTCATCCTTAACCGCCTGCTCTACAAGCCCCTCCTCCAGATACTGAAGGACAGGGAGGAGAGGATAGAGGGGACGCTGAAGGCCGCCTCAGAGGCCGAAAAGTCCGTCGAGGACGGGCTCGCCTCCTACGAAAAGAAGCTCAAGGAGGCGACGATAAAGGGGACGGAGACGAGGAACAAGCTAAGAGCTGAGGCGCTCGAAAAGGAAAAAGAGACGATAGACGCCGCGCGCGAGGCCGCCGGGAGGGAGCTGGGCAGGATGCAGATCGAGATAACGAAGAGCAAGGCCTCGGCGCTCTCAACCCTGAAGGAAGAGACCTCCGCCATCTCAAAGTCCATCGCCGAGAAGATACTGGAGAGGAAGCTTGTCGCGTTCCTCATAATGTTCCTGCCGCTCCTGGCCACGACCGCCCTCGCCTCGACCGAAGGCGGGCACGGGGAAGGGCACGCGAGTTCGATGTTCAACATGGAGTTTCTCTGGAAGACCGTCAACTTCGCGATCCTCGTAGTCGGCATCATCATCATCTGGAAGAAGCTCTTAAGCGGCCTCCTCGAAAAAAGGAGCCATGGCATAAGGCAGGCGATAGAAGACGCGCGCTCCGCAAAAGAAGCGGCGGATAAAAAGGCCGATGAATACAAGTCAAAGCTCTCCATGCTGGAAAAAAGGCTCTCCGAGATTCAAACCGAGCTCGCCTCCGAGGGCGAGGCCGAGAAGAAGAGGATAATCGCCGAGGCCGAGGCGTCCGCGATAAAGATAAAGGAGCAGGCGAGGATCTCAGCCGAGCAGGAAGTCAAGAAGGCGAAGCTCGAGATAAAGGAAGAGGTGGCGAAGCTCGCGGTAGGCATGGCCGAGGAGATACTCAAAAAGGAGC
The DNA here is from genome assembly GCA_016218095.1 of Deltaproteobacteria bacterium. Lineage (GTDB taxonomy): Bacteria > Desulfobacterota > GWC2-55-46 > GWC2-55-46 > GWC2-55-46 > GWB2-55-19. Next base: position 16,010 of record JACREV010000192.1, read on the forward strand.
TCTCTCCCGCTGACCAGGAGAGGCTTGTAAAAGGAAACCTTCAGAACCTGAGGCTCAACTGATGAAGAGTTCGTCCGCAAGAAGATTCGCAAAGGCCCTCATAGGGGTCGCGAAGGAAGAAGGGAAGATCGACGCCTACGGGAAGGAACTCCGCTCCGTCGTCGCGGTCTTCAAGGGGAACGAAGAATTATACAAGGTGCTCCTTAACCCCATGTACAAGATAGAGGAGAGGCGCTCCCTCATCGGGTCGGTCTCCGGGAGCCTCAAGCTCGACGAGTACGTCGGCAGGTTCCTCGCAATACTCGTCGAGACGAGGAACATAAGGCTCCTTGAGGCTGTAGCGGAGGCGTATTCGAAGCTCGAAGACGAGCTCTCCGGGCGCATCCGCGCCGTTGTCGAGGCCCCGACGGAGCCGGACGCGGTACTCCTCGACGAGATAAGGAAGAAGATAAGTTTGGCGGCCGGGAAAGAGGTCCTCATCTCCTTCAAGGAGAACAAGGCGCTTTTGGGCGGCCTCATCGTCAGGATGGAGAACACCGTCCTCGACGGGAGCTTGAAGACCCAGCTTGAACTCATGAAGGAAAAAATACTGGAAGGGGTGGTTTAAGATGATAAAGGTAGAGGAGATAAGCCAGCTCATTAAGACCCAGATAAAGGGGTTTGAGAAAGGCATAGACATACAGGAGACGGGCACCGTCATCTCGGTCGGCGACGGCATAGCGAGGATCTACGGCCTTGAGAAGGCGATGGCCGGAGAGTTGCTCGAGTTCCCGGGCTCCATTTACGGGATGGTCTTGAACCTCGAAGAGGACAACGTCGGCGTGGCCGTTCTCGGCGCGGACTACACCATAAAAGAAGGCGATATAGTCAAGAGGACCGGCAGGATCGTCGAGGTCCCGGTCGGCGAAGGGCTCATGGGCAGGGTCGTGAACGCCTTGGGCCAGCCGATCGACGACAAGGGCCCTATCGAATCAAAGGAGTCTAAAAGGGTCGAGGTAAAGGCCCCCGGCATCGTCGCCAGAAAGTCCGTTAAAGAACCCCTCCAGACCGGCATCAAGGCCATCGACGGCATGATCCCCATCGGCAGGGGCCAGAGAGAGCTCATCATCGGCGACCGTCAGACCGGAAAGACCGCCGTCGCCATAGACACCATCATCAACCAGAAGGGGCTTAACGTCTACTGCATCTACGTCGCCATCGGCCAGAAGCAGTCTACGGTCGCGCAGATCGTCGAGAAGCTACGCCATTACGGCGCGATGGAGTACACCATCGTCGTCGCGGCGACGGCGTCCTCCCCCGCCCCTCTCCAGTTCCTCGCCCCGTACACCGGGTGCGCCATAGGAGAGTACTTCAGGGACAACGGCAAGCACGCCCTCATCATTTACGACGACCTCTCCAAGCACGCGGTCGCCTACAGACAGCTCTCGCTCCTCCTTAGAAGGCCTCCGGGCCGCGAGGCGTACCCCGGAGACGTCTTCTATCTCCACTCAAGGCTCCTTGAGAGGGCCGCGAAGCTCTCTGACGAGCTCGGCGGCGGGTCCCTTACCGCGCTCCCGATCATCGAAACGCAGGCGGGCGACGTCTCCGCGTACGTGCCCACGAACGTCATATCCATCACCGACGGCCAGATATTCCTCGAGACCGACCTCTTCTACTCGGGCATCCGACCGGCGATCAACGTCGGCCTCTCCGTCTCCCGAGTCGGCGGCAGCGCCCAGATAAAGGCGATGAAGCAGGTCGCCGGAACCCTCCGGCTTGAGCTCGCGCAGTTCAGGGAACTCGCCGCCTTCGCGCAGTTCGGCAGCGACCTCGACCCCGCGACGCAGAAACAGCTCGCGAGGGGCACGCGGCTCGTCGAGATACTTAAGCAGGGGCAGTACAAGCCGCTCCCGGTCGAAAAGCAGGTCCTCGTAATATACGCCGCGACGAACGGCTACATCGACACTTACCCGGTATCGTCCCTCAGAAGGTACGAAGACGAGATGATCGCCTTCTTCGAGTCCCGCCACGCCTCGGTCCTGAATGAGCTCCGCGACAAGAAGAACCTGGACAACGACCTTAAGGCCAAGATAAACAAGGCGCTCGACGAGTTCAAGGGTGTATTCATAGCCGAAGAGAAGAAGTAAACAATCCCCGCGACGGATAAGGATAAGGACGACCGATGGCGAGCCTTAAAGATATTAAACGGCGCATAAAGAGCGTCAAGAACACCCAACAGATAACCAAGGCCATGAAGATGGTCTCTGCGGCGAAGCTCAAGAAGGCGCAGGACGAGATAGTCGCGGCCCGGCCGTATGCCGAGAAGCTCCTGGGGCTTATATCGTCTCTCGCCTCAAAGACCTCGCCTGAGAGCCACCCGCTGCTTGCTTCAACCGGCGGCGCAAAGACCGGGGTCGTCCTCATCACCTCCGACAGGGGCCTTTGCGGGAGCTTCAACACGGTGTTGCTCCGCACCATAGAGCGGTTTTTGAACGAGCGGAACGAGTCTGACATCTCGCTCTACCTCATCGGAAAGCGCTCGATGGAGCACTTCAAGAGGAGGCAGATAAACGTCGCGTCCTCGCGCGCATTCGGCAGCGGACGGCCGAGCTACTCGCAGGCCTCCGAGATAGCGCGCACCCTGACCGACGCGTTTTTAAAGAATGAACTCGACGAGGTCTACATCATATACAGCCAGTTCCAGTCTGCGCTTACGCAGACGCCTGTAGTGCAGAAGCTCCTCCCCATCTCGACGCCCAAGGCCGAAGAAGGGAAGGCAGAGGAGAAGAAGGACGAGATACAGGTCGAGTTCCTCTTCGAGCCATCCGGGGACGAGGTGCTCTCAAGCCTTTTGCCCAAGTATGTAGAGGTGCAGGCCTTCAGGGCCTTGCTGGAATCTTCCGCGTCCGAGCACGGCGCGCGCATGACCTCGATGGATTCGGCCTCGAAGAACGCGGCCGAGATGATAAACGGGCTTACGCTCAAGTACAACAGGATCCGCCAGGCCGTGATCACCAAGGAGCTCATGGAGATCATCGGCGGCGCCGAGGCCTTGAAGGGCTAACGAACAAGAGGCCGGGTTTAAAAGGTCGTAATTTCAGTCAGACCGTTCTGTCATTGCGAGCGTAGCGAAACAATTTCATTTTTTAAAAAGGATAGGATTGCTTCGTCGCGTGCTTGGCGCACGGCCAAAGCCGAATCGGCGCCTGTAGACTTTTCCGGGCTGAGCCGCTTGATTCGGATTTGCCAGTCCGGCGAGGACCGCTCCTCGCAATGACAAAAAGACAGCTCTATATAAAAAACATACCTAAAGACAACCGTTCCACAAGGAGGACTTTTAAAAAATGTCTACCAAGAATATCGGAAAGATCACGCAGGTCATCGGACCCGTGCTCGATATCGAGTTCCAACCGGGGAAGCTTCCGGCCATATACAACGCCGTGAAGGTGACTAACCCCTCAATCAGCTCCGAGCCCTGGAACCTCGTCACCGAGGTCGCCCAGCACCTCGGAGAGAACACCGTAAGGTGCATCGCCATGGACTCCTCCGAAGGCCTCGTCCGCGGCACTGAGGCGTGGGACACCGGCGACGGCATATCGGTCCCGGTCGGCAAGACGGTCCTCGGCAGGATCATAAACGTAATCGGAGAGCCGGTCGACGAGCTCGGTCCCATCAAGACCGAAAAGACATACGCCATACACCGCCCTGCCCCGACATTCGGAGAGCAGTCCACCAAGATGGAAGTATTCGAGACGGGCATCAAGGTCGTCGATCTGCTCACCCCCTACCTTAAAGGCGGAAAGATAGGCCTATTCGGCGGCGCGGGCGTCGGCAAGACGGTCCTAATCATGGAGCTCATCAACAACGTCGCCATGCAGCACGGCGGCTTCTCGGTCTTCGGCGGCGTCGGCGAGAGGACGAGGGAAGGAAACGACCTCTGGATGGAAATGAAGGAGAGCGGCGTCATCAACAAGGCCGCGCTCGTCTACGGCCAGATGAACGAGCCCCCGGGGGCGAGGGCGCGCGTCGCCCTTACAGCTCTTACCATGGCGGAGTACTTCAGGGACGAGGAGAACCAGGACGTCCTCCTCTTCATAGACAACATATTCAGGTTCGTTCAGGCGAACTCGGAAGTCTCGGCGCTCTTAGGCCGTATCCCGTCGGCGGTCGGTTATCAGCCGACCCTTTCGACGGACGTGGGAGAGCTCCAGGAGAGGATCACCTCGACGACAAAGGGCTCGATCACCTCGGTCCAGGCCATATACGTCCCGGCGGACGACCTTACCGACCCGGCCCCGGCGACGACCTTTGCGCACCTTGACGCCACGACCGTTCTTTCCA
>JACREV010000193.1 GCA_016218095.1 Deltaproteobacteria bacterium
TCCGAAGAGGGTTCTCAAGCGTTGCGATATCGAACGGCCTCCCGTACGCGCTCATCTTTGACGGCGGCGCGGGGTGTATGGAGCGTAGCTCAGCAGGCGGCTCTATGCCCTTTGATGCGAGGCCATAGGCTATGTACCCGGCCACAAGCGGCGCTATAACGAATACGATGTTCCTTACAAAAGCCTTCTTCGGGTCTTTGAGGAGCGCCCTTATGGGACGAAAGAGCTCTTCAGTCGATTCATCCGTCGAGGTCATGACGAGGAGTACGGTCGCGACGACGAGGACCATGTACATGAATATGAGGCTCTCGGGGATGGGCTTGCCAAGAAAGACCCCCGGCGCTTTGAGAAGGGCGTATATGACTGCGACGATTATAACAAACTGCGCGAGCTTAGGGAGCCTCATCTCGCCCCCTCCGCGCCTGCGGCTGAAGCGTCCACGGCCCCGGCCCCATCGATCCCCCCTGCCTCTTCAGGCGTGACCGTCACTTCAATGCCTGAGAGCCTCTGGAGGTACGCGATGACGGAGTCCACCTCCTGCCTGCTGAGCCCTATCGCGCCTGTCGTCACGTCGGGCATGGGAGACGTCTTTTCGTCCCCCGCCATTCCATACCCCGTCACCACATACGCCGAAGGGCTCGCAAGCGATTCGCGGATGTACTCAACGGCTGTCTTCGCCGTGCCGTGATAATCCGGCGCGGCCATGCGCGTATCGGCAACATCGACGATATTGTCAAGGAGCGGGGCCCTGCCCGCGGCGTTGTGGCAGAGCGCGCACGCGCCCTTGCCCTTGAATATCTTCTCTCCGAGGGCCACAAACCCCTCGACACCGGAGGCGATCTCAACCGCCTCAAGAGACGGCGGCTCCTCTGGTTTCATCGGCGGCACATAGAGAGAAGAAAACAGCGTATACGCCGCGATGATCGCGACAGAGAAAGCGGCTACCTTTAGAAACCTCTTATTCACCGTAGTCCGCGCCCTTCCGGCCGCTCAGCCAGAATATGAAGACCACGAGCGCCATGAATATTATCGTCCCTACTGATACCACATTCGCGGCGTACCCTATGGTCGGCGTGAACGCGTCGGGCGACGCGTCCCGCATGACGGAAAACACATGCCAGTGCTGTCTTATCGCGGCCCTGACATACCCCATGAGCCCCATGAGCCAGGTGAACGAGACGGTGATGAGGAATATCGCGTACTGGCTCCTCTCCGGCATCCGCCCCCATTTATAAACCCCCGCCTCCTTCGCGCCCCTGTAGATGAAGGCCTCTATCACAAGGCAGGCGACGATGGCGAAGAGGGTCGTCGCCACCTGAGGAACGGACGACGCCACCTTATATACCGTGTTCGTAAAATACCCGTAGTAGACTCCGAGGAATACTATATTCAAGATGGCGGAGGCGAATATCGCCGCCTGCGCCGCCTTGCCGTAGGGCGCCCATGAGACGACCGCCACCCTGTTCGCGCGCCTGTAGAAGAGGAAGCTCAGGAACGTAAAGAGGAGCATGATGTTCACGGCGGTATTCTTCGCGGGCATTAGGCCGAGCGGCCCGAGGTACGGATGGTACTGTCCGCCGAGCGCGCTCGCCTCCCATGGCTTTAATATCAGCGTATGCGGAGTAAACCAAACTATGAACGATACGGCGACCATGAAGGCTATGTACTTTATATAAGGCGTGTAGCGTCTGCCGCCCTCGCTCCTTGAAAGCCCGCACCAGAGGTAGTAGTTCGCGGCGAGGAACAGAGCCCCTATGATGACCGCCTGAATGATAAAGAGCCACGCGAAGACCCCGCCCATGAGCGTTATCCCCATCTGCTGGCTGTACGCGTATATCTCCGCGGTGAGCCAGTACCCGGCGAACGGGAGCGGCAGGAGCGCGCCGATCGAGACGAGGTTTGCCGTGTACCCCATCCAGTCGTAGTGCGCCTTCTCCTCCTCCGTCGTGGAGCTTAAAAACCTGTACGCCGCATACGCGCCGACGATAGACCCGCCGTACGCGATGTTTGCGATGAACCTGTGGAGGTTCATCGGGTTCCAGAGGTTATTGTGCACCGCCGCCCAGATGTCCCCCTTGAACGCGCCCTTGATATCCACGCCCGCCGGGGACATCATGAAGGTCACCCATGCGTTCGCCACGAACATTATCGCTGTCCCGGCGAGGTTCAGCGCGATGCCGATGCATAAGTGCGCGATCTTTCCAGCCCCGGTCCTCAACCTCTTCCATAGCCGGAAATAGAGGATAAGCGCCGCGTTTTCCAGGATGAAGAATAAGAAGTACAGAAAGACCGTGGGTCTGAATATCGAGAGGAGGTACTTCATCAACTGCGGGTAGAAGGCGAAGAGGACGACGGCTAAGATGACCCCCGTTCCGGCGGTGAGCGTGTACGCCGTCATCGAGACCCTTATGAACTCGTAGGCCATCCTGTCGTATCGCTCGTCCTTCCTGTAGATCCCTATCGCCTCTATTATGACGACGAATATCGGGACCGCTAGGACGAAGGCCGCGAACCAGAGGTGCATCTGCGCCGCGAGCCAGACCGCGACCCTCGGGCGGACGATGGATGACGCCGGGTAGTCGTCTTTCGTAAGTCTCGGCGCGCCGCTCTCTGCCTCCGCAGGTGCAGACTCTACGGAAACAACAGAGGAGCCGGCCCCCTCGCCCGCGTAGGCCGGAGCGACATATATCTGCGAACAGGCGAGGATGACGAGGAGGAGAGCGACAGCCCTCATGAGCCCCGGAAGATACTTGTGCATTGTCTTCACTGCTACCCCTTGAATATGAACGAGAGCCCCTGAAGGCTCAGGAACGCGATATCGAGCGCGAGGAAGGCGAGCGCTGAGGCGGCAAAGGTTATTGCGAACGCCACGATCTTCTTCATGACAACCTCTTCTTAGGTTCAGACGGGTACTTACGACTTCCTTAGACGCATTCAGGCTGGTCCGCCCGTGATTATATCCTCTTACCCCTGTTTTTTTCAATATCTGGCTCAAGTTGTATGGATAAAATTCTCTTTTTTTGATAAAATAGAAGATGAAAATAGTCCAAAACCTCCAAACATACAAATTGGCGCGAAAGACAAAGAAGAGGGCGCTCGTCCTCGGGGTCGGCAACATCCTCCTTAAAGACGACGGGCTCGGCGTAAGGACGGCCGAGTTCTTCGAGCGCTCGTACTCATTCGGTAGCGACGTCTCCTGTCTAGACGGCGGCACGGCCGGCGCGGGCCTGCTCACTCTGTTCAGCGAATTCAGCCACATAATCATAATCGACGCCCTCTCCTCAGATTCTCCACCGGGCGCCATCTACACATTCAGCGGGGAGGACCTGAAAAAGAAGGGGCCGCGCCTCAAGGCATCCGCGCACTCCATAGGGGTAAAGGACCTCCTCGACCTTGCGGCCTTCGAGGGCTCCCGCCCGGCGGTCTCGATAATAGGGATAGTCCCCTCGGAGATCTCCCCAGGCTTCACACTCTCGGACCCGGTCAGGGAAAAGCTCCCCGAGGCCGCGAGGGCGATATCCAAAGAGCTCAAACGCTTCGGCTTCAAGACCGCAAAGAGGAAGGAAAAAGATGCATGAGATGGGAATAGCCAAAAGCCTCCTCGAGATCATCAAGAGGGAGATGAAGAAGTCGAAGGTAAAGAGGCTTAAAAAAGTCAGGGTAAAGATTGGCGAGCTGACGGCGGTCGAGCCGGAGGCCTTGAGGTTCTGCTTCGAGGCGTCCATAAAGGACACCGACCTCGACGGCGCGAGGCTCGAGATAGAGGACGTGCCGCTCACCGGCAAATGCCATGATTGCAGGACCAGGTTCCGCTTCCACCACTTCGTCAGCCTCTGCCCGGTCTGCGGCGGAAAAAAGATAGAGAAACTCACCGGGACCGAGCTCGATCTCGTATCGATCGAGGCGGTATAGGAATGGACCTTCCCGTAGCAAGCTTCGGGGTTTCTCTTTAAACCTCCCCTCCCTTGACGGGAGGGGATAGAGGTGAGGGTGAGGTCCCGTTCACCCCTTCCTGCCTCCGCCAGTCAAGGGGGAGCCGGTCTTAAAAGTTACGAAACGAGCTTCGACGAATTTAACCCAAAGAGATTAAAATGCACGATATTCTAATTGAAGAGAAGATACTCTCGGAGAACGACGCGATAGCTCACGAGAACCGGCACGCCTTCGCCGAAAGGGGCGTATTCGTCATCAACATGGTAAGCTCCCCTGGCGCGGGCAAGACGACCCTTATTGAAAGGATGACGCCCATATTACTCGACACGCTCGGCAGGTTCGCCGTTATCGAGGGCGACCTCGAGGGTGACCTCGACGCAGTTCGCATCGCGAGGGCAGGCGTACCGGTCAAGCAGATAACGACCGGCAAGGCCTGCCACCTCGACGCCCACAACATCGCCCACGCGCTCCCGTGGGCGCTCGAACAGGATGCAGGCCTCCTTATAATAGAGAACGTCGGCAACATGGTCTGCCCCGCGGAGTACGACCTCGGCGAGGACATGAAGGTCACGGTCTTGAGCGCCGCCGAGGGGGACGACAAGCCCCTTAAGTACCCGGCGATATTCGACGCGTCATCCGCCCTCATCATAAATAAGATCGATCTGGCGCCCCATACCGATTTCGACATAGAACGCGCGAGGGCCAACGCCCTTGCCATAAACCCGTCCCTTCAGATCTTCGAGACATCATGCAGGACCGGCGAGGGGATAGAGCAGTGGTGCGCGTTCCTTGCCTCAAAGACTCTCGCTCTGCGGGGTTCGGTAAGTACTAGTCGTTAATGGATGTCTCCTCTAACTTCCCCTCCCTTGATGGGAGGGGATTGATGGGAGGGTGGAGTTTTTCACCCCCACCCTAACCCTCCCCCATCAAGGGGGAGGGGATTTTAAATGACGGGGTAGACCCAAGAGAGAATAAATGGACAAGGCCCGCATACACATAACAGGCATAGTCCAGGGCGTGGGCTTCAGGCCTTTTGTCTATAACCTTGCCGCCACCCACGACCTCAAGGGCTACTGCCTGAACGACTCCGAAGGTGTCGTCATCGAGGCCGAGGGCGCGCATCTCGACGAATTCATCCGCGATCTCACACTTAAGGCCCCGCCTCTCTCGAAGATCGAGACGATAACCGTCACCGGCTCAATCGAGCGCGGCTTCAACGGCTTCACCATAAGGGAGAGTGTGGCGGTCTCGGGGAAATCCGTCCTCGTCTCCCCTGACATCTCCATATGCGAGGATTGCTCAAGGGAACTCTTCGACCCGGCGGACAGGCGGCACTTATATCCGTTCATAAACTGCACCAACTGCGGGCCGAGGTATTCGATAGTAAAAGACATCCCCTACGACCGCCCTCGGACCACGATGGCGCGCTTCACCTTATGTCCCGAATGCTCGGACGAATACCACGACCCCTCGAACAGACGCTTCCACGCCCAGCCCAACGCGTGCAAAAAATGCGGCCCGAAGGTATGGCTCTCGAACAGGGACGGGTCCGAGATAGACGCCGGCGAGAACTTCAGCGCGATAAAAGAGGGACAGCGCCTGTTGAAGGAGGGGCGTATCCTCGCCATAAAGGGGCTCGGCGGTTTTCACCTCGCCTGCGACGCCTCGAACGACGACGCCGTTAAGAGGCTCCGCGAAAAGAAGCGGAGGTCCTTCATAAAGGGCGGGGCGTCTAACAAGCCCTTTGCCGTCATGTCGCGGGACATCGAATCCATAAGATCATTCGCGCTCATCGACTCGAAAGAGGAAGAGGCGCTCAAAGACAGGACGCGCCCGATAGTCCTTCTCAGAAAATCCGCCTCCACACTTTCGGCCCATGTCGCGCCCGGCAACAGCAGGTACGGCGTGATGCTCCCTTATACGCCGCTCCACTTCCTCCTCTTTCATGATGGAGGGTTTAAGACCCTTGTCATGACAAGCGGGAATTTATCGGACGAGCCTATCGTAATCTCGAACGAAGAGGCCTTAACGCGCCTATCATCGATCGCCGACTGCATGCTCCTCCACGACCGCGACATATACATGAGGGTCGACGACTCGATCGTAAGGGTCGATAACGGCGTGCGTCGGGTATTGCGCCGCGCGCGCGGATTTACGCCTGACGCGATACCCCTGGGTGAGGAGATGGACGAGATATTCGCGGCCGGGCCGCTCCTCAAGAACACATTCACGATTACAAAGGGCCATAACGCCATCGTCGGCCAGCACATCGGCGACCTCGAAAATGTGGATGCACTCGAGTTCTACAAGGAGACTCTCCGGAACCTCCAAAACACCTTCAAGGCCGAGCCAAGGGCCGTAGCCCTCGACATGCACCCTGATTACATGAGCTCCGCCTTCGCGAGGGAGTACGCGGAAGATCACGGCATAAAGATCGACCGGATCATCCCGGTCCAGCACCACCACGCGCACATCGCGAGCGTCATGGCCGAGCACGGGATCAAGGACGCGGTCATTGGGGTCGCCCTCGACGGCACGGGCTTAGGGACCGACGGAGAGGTCTGGGGAGGCGAGTTCCTCGTCTCTTCAAGGTCGTCGTTCACGCGCTCTGCCCATCTCTCTTATGTGAGGCTACCCGGCGGGGACGCGGCCGTGAGGGAGCCGTGGAGGATGGCGCTTTCCTGCCTCGTCGCCTCGTTCGGCGAGAGCGCCGAAAAAGAGGCACCTTTCTTCTTCGAAAGGAGGGAGGCGAAAGAGGCCGCGATTGTCAAAAAGATGGTCGGGACAGGCCTCAACTCCCCGCTCACTTCGAGCGCCGGGAGGCTCTTCGACGCAGTCGCCTCCATCATAGGCCTCAAGGACAGGATCTCCTTTGAGGCAGAGGCCGCGATAGAGCTCGAATCGATCGCTGAAATAAGAGAAGGCCTGACCCCCTACCCATTCGGGATAAAAAATTGTAGCCCCGCTATAATCGAGACGGCGCCGATAATAAAAGCTATCGTCGATGACATGAAGGGCGGGGTCTCGAAAGGTGAGATATCCGGCAGGTTCCACCTGACGATGGCGGAAGCGATAGCCGCTGTCGCCAAAGGCATCAGAGGAGAGACGGGGATAACAAAGACAGCCTTGAGCGGCGGGGTCTTCCAGAACGCCACACTGCTTTCGCTCGCGCTCGAAAGGCTTGAGAAGGCCGGGTTTAAATGTTACACCAACGAGAGGGTGCCCGCGAACGACGGCGGCGTATCCCTCGGCCAGGCGGCCATAGCCTGGGAAAAGATAAAGAAAGGCGTTTGAATATGTGTCTCGGCATACCGGGAAGGATAATAGAGATAAAGGGCGTAAAAGCCACAATTGATGTAGCCGGCACGAGGAAGGAGGTCAATATGAAGCTCCTCCCCGATGCCAGGACCGGCGAGTTCGTCATCGTCCACGCAGGGTTCGCGATAGAGAAGGTCGACGAAGACAAGGCCAGAGAGGCGCTCGATCTCATAGACGGGATAATAGGATGAAATACATAGACGAATTCAGGGGCAGGAAAAGGGCCGAGGGGCTCATAAACGAAATACGCCGCATCTCCAGAAAAGAGGTAAGCATCATGGAGATATGCGGCACCCACACCAATTCGATATCGAAGTACGGGATACGGGACGCGCTCCCCAGGAACATCCGGCTCATCTCGGGGCCGGGCTGTCCGGTCTGCGTCACATCGGCATCCGACATAAACAGGATAATCGAGTTCAGCAGGTCGAGGAATGATTCGATAGTCGCCACCTTCGGCGACATGATGAGGGTCCCCGGGTCGCACTCGTCACTTCAGGAGGAGAAGGCGCGTGGCGGCGACATCCGCGTAGTGTACTCTCCGGCAAATTCGCTCGACATGGCGAGGGCAAACCCGAATAAAGAGGTCGTCCTCTACGCGGTCGGGTTCGAGACGACCGCGCCCGCTGTAGCCGCCACAATACTTGCGGCAAAGGAAGAGGGGATAATGAACCTCTCCGTGCTTTCTCTCCACAAGCTCACGCCCCCGGCGATGAGGGCGCTACTCGACTCAGGGGAAGTCAAGATAGACGGCTTCATAGCGCCGGGGCATGTGACCGCGATAATCGGCGCGCACTCTTACGAGTTCTTATCTAAGGACTACAACTCCCCCTGCGTAGTAGCGGGTTTCGAGCCGCTCGACGCCCTCTTCGGCATCTACATGCTCGTAAAACAGCTCGAAGAGGGGAGATGCGAGATAGAGATACAGTACAAACGCGTCGTCAGATGGGACGGGAACCGGAAGGCGCAGGAGGTCTTGAGCGAGGTATTCGAGCCCTCTGACAGCCTCTGGCGCGGTATAGGCAACATCCCCAAGAGCGGGCTTGCCATAAAAGACGCCTACGCCTCATATGACGCCGAGAGGAAGTTCACCATCCCGGCGGGCGAGGACGCGGAGCCGAAGGGGTGCAGGTGCGGGCTTGTGTTGAAGGGGATAGTCACGCCGGACGCCTGCCCGCTCTTCGGGAACGCATGCACGACAGAGACCCCGGTCGGCCCGTGCATGGTCTCGTCAGAGGGCACATGCGCGGCGTTCTACAAGTATAGGAAGGTGGCGTAGTATCTGAGCCGTACCCATTACGATAGGCGCGTTTTCCAACCGCGCCTTGGATGCGTTATAACTGTCATTCCCGCGCGCTTCAAGCGGGAATCCAGTGTCTCTAAGATGTTTCCCTCGCTCCCTCCTATCCCCTCCCTTGACGGGAGTGTGAAAAAAATTATACAAGGACAAATCCTGATGAAAAAGAACAACAACATACTCCTCGGACACGGTAGCGGCGGGAAGCTCACGCGAAGGCTCATTGAAGACGTCTTCGCGGCCGCCTTCAAAAACGACCTCCTCGCGCCGCTTAACGACCAGGCGATATTCAGCCTGCCTCCGGGGAGGCTCGCCTTCACGACAGACTCCTATGTGGTCAACCCGATCTTCTTCCCCGGCGGCGACATCGGCAAGCTCTCGGTCTGCGGCACCATAAACGACCTCGCGGTCGGCGGTGCGGAGCCCGCTTATTTAAGCGCCTCGTTCATCATAGAGGAAGGCATGGAGATGGACGAGCTCTCGGAAATAGTCCGCTCCATGGCGGAGACCGCCGCATCTTCGGGCGTCTCAATAGTCACGGGAGACACCAAGGTCGTCGAGCGCGGAAAGGGAGACAGGGTCTTTATCACCACAACCGGCATAGGAGTTGTACGGGACTCGGTCGACTTAAGCCCCTCGCTGATAAGGCCCGGCGACGCGGTAATACTTTCGGGGACGATAGGCGACCACGGGATAGCTATCATGACGAGGCGCGAAGGGATAGAGATGGACGTCCCGGTTGAGAGCGACTGCGCCGCCCTCCATACGCTCACGCGCGATATGCTTTCCACAGGCGGAGAGATACGGGCGATGAGGGACCCGACAAGGGGCGGGCTCGCTACAGTCTTGAACGAGTTCGCGGGTAGCTCGAATACAGCCATAGCCGTCCGCGAGGACTCGATCCCGGTAAAGGAGGCCGTAAAGGGCGCGTGCGAGATATTGGGATTCGACCCGCTTTATCTGGCGAACGAAGGCAAGCTCGTCGCGGTCGTAGCGAAGGGTTCCGCGGAAAAGGTCCTCTCCGCCATGAAAAAGAACCCGCTCGGCAGGGACGCCGCGATCATCGGAGAGGTCAGGGAGTCCCCCAAAGGCAAGGTGCTCCTCGAGACCTCGATAGGCAACATGCGGATAATCGACATGCTCTCGGGAGAACAGCTCCCGAGGATATGCTGATCTGTCCTTGTACGACTTTGCAGTTTATCTATAATGAGATACCCCGTAGCGAGGCTACATCTCATTATACCTCCCCTCCCTCGATGGGAGGGGATTTAGGGGAGGGTGGATTTTTTCCGCCCTAACCCATATGTTAGTATCGCCCAAGATGCGACAGATCGTAGGGGGGAACAGATGACGGCCCCCCCCTTCACGCCTCCTCATCCACCAGATGCCTCTTCCCCTCCAGGAACTCCTCGAGCCTTTTAAGGTCGTCCTTCGAGCAGTTGATGAACTTCACGTGCATCCCCTTCGGGTACTTCGGGTCGTCCGTGTTCGCGCCCACGACGAGCCCCTCGAACTCGCTCAAGACCTCCACGGGCGGGATGTAGAATTTAAGATATATCTCTGAGCCCGTCTCAAGCGGCCTCTCGGTCATTATGAAGACCCCGCCCCTGCCGGTATTCAGTATGAAGTCAACGCACTCGTCCATCTCCCTGCCGTTGACCCTGACCTCAAGGCAGACCGGGAAACGGAGATGGGCTCGTCTCTCCCTGCCCTCTACCTCCTCGACGTCACCGCCCTTATCGAGAAATATCTTGTCGGCCATCGGCTATTCCACCTTCAGGAGCACCTTCAAAACGCCCTTTTGAGAGGCGTAGCTCACCGCCTCGATACCCTCTTCGAGCGGGAATACCCTGCTCACAAGCGGCCGCACGTCGACCGCCCCGTCCTTCAAGGCGGCGATCGCCGGCTTGAATGGGCCGCACCTCGACCCCATTATCGTCACCTCGTCTATCACAGCCTGGTTCAAGTCCACGCCGTCCCGCTCGGCTATCGTGGTCTTGAGGACGACCGTCCCCCTGGGCTTGACGATCTTCAACGCCGTCGAGAGCCCCTCTGCCCTTCCAGTGCACTCGACTACTATGTCGAAATCCCTCCCGACGCCTTCGGCCCCGAGCAACGTTTTCACCCCCAAGGCCTTCAGTATCGCGAGCTTCTCCTCGTGCCGCCCTATCGTTGCAAGAGAACACCCCGTGAGCCTTAAGACCTCCGCCGCAAGTATCCCGAGCCTGCCGTCGCCGAGTACGGCGACCATGCTCCCCCTCCCGATCTCCATCTGAGAGAGTATCTCGAAGGCCGCGGCGAGCGGCTCCGCAAAGACCCCCTCCTCGTCCGGGACCTCGTCCGGCAGCACGTGCAGGTTGTCCACAGGCAACGTAAGGTACTCGGCGAACGCCCCGTCTTTTTTATATATCCCTAGGACCGACCTTTTCGGGCAATGCGTCCTCAAGCCTCCCCTGCAATATTCGCACTCCCCGCATGAGAGGTTTATCTCACCCGTAACTCGCTTGCCTGCAAGGCCCGGTATCCCGCTCTCCTCGACCACGCCCGAAAACTCGTGCCCCGGCACCCCCTTGAAGCCCATGTACCCCTTTGTTATCTCTATGTCGGTAGCACACACACCCGCGTACCTTACGCGGATGAGCGCCTCACCTTCCTTAAGGTTCGGTTCCGGGTAGTCGAGTACTAATTTAAGCCTTTTGTCGAATACGAGCGCCTTCAAAAACCCCCTCCAAAAAAGACCCTTCAGCCTTCAAAAATCCCGCCCCGGGTGACATAAGTCACTTGAGGCGCGCCGTATTTAATATATCCTATAACCGCTTGTTTTACAAAAAGCATATCGTTTTAATCCGCCGGAAAACCCGCTCATCCACCGCTGAAAACGACTGGCCGGAGGACCTCGAGACCCTTACAGGTGACGCTTTGCGTTTGATCGACGGGGAGAGAAAAAAGAACCTTAACAGGGCGCTCATGTTCGTAGCCCCCCACAAGGGGGCGCTCGCTTTCGTTATGATTATGACGCTCTCCGTCGCCGCGCTCGGGGCCCTCGAGCCGCTCGTCATGAAGTACATATTCGACGAGCTCGGCACCAAGGCCGCCTCCTCGCTCCTTACAGGGGTCGCGATGCTCATCGGGCTCAACGTCGCGAGAGAGGCGGTGGGCGGCGTCTCCAACTGGCTCACCTGGAGGGTGCGGCTCGACATAAACCACGAGCTCCTCGACGCTACCGTCGGACGCCTCCATTCGCTCCCCATGACCTTCCACAGGGAGGAGACCGTAGGCGGGATAATGACGAAGCTCGACAAGGGCATAAACGGGCTCGTCGCCGCGCTTTCCGAGGTCGCCTTCAACGTCTTCCCCGGCCTCGTCTACCTCGTCATCTCGCTCGCCGTGATGTTCAATCTGGATTTCAGGCTCTCGCTCATCGTCCTCTTCTTCGCGCCCGTGCCTGCGCTCATCGGCATGTGGGCCGCCGACGAGCAGACGGAGCGGGACAAGGCCCTGCTTGAAAAGTGGACCTCCATATTCTCCCGCTTCAACGAGGTCCTCTCCGGCATAGTCACGGTCAAGAGCTTCACATCGGAAGAGCGCGAGAAGTCCCGCTTCACCGCCGGGGTCAGGGCCGCCAACGCGCTCGTCTTGAAAGGCGTGGGCATCGACACCGGCGTAGGCGCGGCCAAGAACATCATCGGGATGCTCGCAAAGGTCTTGTCCCTCGGGGTCGGCGGCTGGCTCGTCATACAGGGCGAGATAACCGCGGGCACGCTTGTTGCGTTCCTTGGCTACTCCGGCGGGCTCTTCGGCCCGGTCCAGAACCTCACGGGCGTCTACCAGACATTAAGGCGCGCGGCCGTCTCGCTCGACACGGTATACTCGATACTCGACGCGAAGGACTCGATAACAGACCACCCGGAGGCGAAGACGCTTCATACCGTCGAAGGCCGGGTATCGTTCGAGGGCGTGAGCTTCTCGTACAAAAGGGAGATACCGATACTTACCGACATAAACCTCGACATAAGGCCCGGAGAGACCGTAGCCCTCGTCGGACCGAGCGGCGCGGGGAAAACGACGCTCGTCGCCCTTATCCAGCGCCTCTACGACCCTGACGGGGGGGTAGTGAGGATCGACGGCATGGACATCAAGGAACTCAACCAGAGGTGGCTAAGGAAGAACATCGGCGTCGTCTCGCAGGACGCGCTCCTCTTTAACGACACCGTCAGGAACAACATCGCCTACGGGAGACCAGAATCCAGCATGCGCGAGATAACCGACGCCGCGCGGGCCGCCAACGCCATCAACTTCATAACGAGGCTCCCCCAGGGCTTCGACACCCTCATAGGCGAGCGCGGGGGGAGGCTTTCCGCGGGGGAGAGACAGCGCCTGTCGATCGCGCGCGCCCTCATAAAAGACCCGCCGATACTCATATTGGACGAGGCGACCTCGGCCCTTGACGCCGAGTCCGAAGCCCTCGTCCAGGACGCGATGTCACGCCTCATGAAGGGGAGGACGACCTTCGTCATAGCCCACCGCTTATCGACCGTCGTCAACGCCGACAGGATCCTCGTCCTTAAGGACGGGGGCATCGTTGAGGAAGGTAGCCACCGCGAGCTCGTAAGGGCGGAGGGCTACTACGCCTCGCTCGTGGAGTGCCAGACACGCGGGCTCCTCATCGACGCCGCCTGACAGGCCGCTCAAAAATTCCATCTGCTTTGTTGGCCTCAAAGCGCGGGACTCCGGCGTACAACAGAGTACGCCTCGCTCCTCGATACCTCGATGCTTCACTCCCCTATTTCAATTTGGGCCTCGCATCTGGAGCTTATTTGAAACCTGAAAAACTTGGATGAATACGCTATATCCAGCTACCTTTTCTTTGTCCCTTTGTACTCCGTCTTATAGTAAACGCTGTAATCCTTTATCGGGCAGGTCTCGCACTTCGGGGACGCGGCCTTGCAGGTCGTCCTCCCGTGCATGATGAAGAGGTGCGTCGTCTTTGTCCATCTCTCGGGCGGGATGATCTTGCAGAGGTCTGCCTCTATACGGTCCGGGTCGTCGTTATCGGTCAGGCCCAATCTCTGGGCGACCCTCTTTACGTGGGTGTCTACGGCCAGCGCGTTTTTCCCAAAGGCGTTCCCGAGGACTATATTCGCCGTCTTCCTGCCTACCCCCGGCAGGGCCGTAAGCTCTTCGAGCGTATCCGGCACCTTCCCCCCGTGAGATTCGGCGATCTTCGCCGTGCAGGCCTTTATGTTCCGGGCCTTGTTCCTGTAGAAGTTCACCGAGCCTATGATCCGCTCGATCTCTTCCAAAGGGGCCTCGGCGTAGTCCTCTGCCGATTTGTATTTTTTGAATAGTTCCGGCGTTACCTTGTTTACGAGCTTGTCCGTGGCCTGGGCGGAGAGGATGGTAGCTATGAGGAGTTCAAGCGGGGTCTTAAAATCGAGCGCGGTCTTTGCCTCAGGGAACTCTCGTTCGAGTATGTCGAGGACTTTTTTCGCCTTCTCGCGCTTGTCCATCTCTACCTCCGAGAAACTAAATGAAAAGACCGCAGGATATCACCGAGTCCTCTAGTTGAGAGGAGATTAAAGGGAGCTGGTAAAATTTCACCCCACCCTCCCTTCCTCCATCAAGGAGGAGGGTTTAATAAAAAATCCTGGAGCTTGCCGGAATGAACTCAGATAATAGCATAGCAATTATACCCTAAAAATCTCCCCTCCCTTGACGGGAGGGGATTAAGGGGAGGGTGAGAACCACTATCACCCATCTCGCCCGGTTAAGGAAGAGGGGTTCCGGTTTATTTGGCATCTTAGTTTGGATTATATCTCAAAAAAAAAAGGGGGCCTTGAAGAAGGCCCCCTTTGCATAAATTCCCTGAAGCTTAGTAAGTTCTCTCTATCACATAATCCGCGAGCGCGAGCAACGCGGCCCTGTTGGAGTCCGGCTCGAAGTGGTCGAGGTTCTTCCTCGCGTCCTCTATATGGAGGCGCGCCCTGTTTATCGTGTACTCTATGCCGTGGTACTTGTTTATTATGGTTATGACCTCTTCGAGTTTTTCGTCCTCGAGCTCGTCGGACTCCACCGCCTTCTTTATGAGCGCCCTCTCGGCGTCGGTCGCCTTCTTCGAGGCGTAGATGAGCGGCATCGTCACCTTGCCCTCGCGTAGGTCATTGCCTACGCATTTCCCGAGGTCTTCGTCGGTCGAAATATAATCGAAGCAGTCGTCCATGAGCTGATAGGCGATGCCGAGCCCCATGCCGTAATTGGCGAGCGCGACTTCCTTCTCCAATGACACCTCTCCGAGGATACCTGCGACCTGCGAGGCCGCGGAGATCAGGACCGCCGTCTTGTTCGTCACGACCTCCATGTATTCCTTCTCGGTCGTCTCGGCGTCGCTGTGTTTGAGCAACTGCAACACCTCGCCCTCGGCCATCCTGGTCGTCGTGTGTGAGAGCACCTTCAATATCCTCATGTCCCCGTGGAGGACGGCGAGCGAGAACGCCTTGGATAAGAGGTAGTCGCCGACGAGGATCGAGGCCCCCTCGCCCCAGACGGTATTCGCCGA
>JACREV010000194.1 GCA_016218095.1 Deltaproteobacteria bacterium
GAGGGCGACGATAAAGGCGGTAGTCACGCCCATGGAGCGCCACTCCCTCTTCCTGACCGGTGCGATGAAGCTCATTATAAAAAAAAGGAAGAGGATGACGTTTACTGCGACAAGCGTCCAGAGCCCGTAGGCGTATGAGAGTGAATCTCCATGCATATAAGCCTCGCCTCTAAAAATTGTTCTTTTCCCTAGTCTCGAACGGAGCCTTTGTGGGGTAAATCCAATCTCAACCGTTCAATACGGATTTGCCCGTCCGGCAAGGACTGCGTTAATAAGGCTACGCCTTAGTGGCACTTCGGCGGCGTCCCTTTTGGCTCCTTCAGTATCTTTTGCCACCACTTCTTGCTTGATTCATTGTGCCGGAGCCCTTCCTTTGCCTCGAACTCGTCCTGGCAAGCCTTCGAGCAGAAATAGTACGTCTCATGCTCCATGTGTGTCGTGAACGTAGCGTCTTTCTCCTCGACCTCCATGCCGCATATCGGGTCCTTTGCCATATCGACCTCCTGCTTGATAAGGACAGCGTTACACCTTTAATATATTCTACGAATCGTAGAATGTCAACCTCCTCGAAATCCCGTCAGCACATCCTACTCAGCTCTGTCTGGTTTAAATGGGTGGTTGAACAAGGCTCCTTACTGTCTCAAAATTAAAGCCGCGAGCCGGGCAGGCGATATATAGGTATCTGTAAGTTCTTTTATTTCAAGGCATTATCCCGTATAATGCCTGGTGAGGCTGGTCTTGAAAGCATTGACAAGATGCATGGTTTCGGATATGTTTCCGAAAAAGGCTCTCCTTACCAGAATGGCAGGCAAGGGATGACCGTAATAAAAAAGATCCAGCCCCTGGGCGAGATACTCAAATCAAAGGGGCTACTGACCGATGTCCAGCTTGAAGAGGTCCTCCGCATCGGCAAAAGGACCAATACGAGGGTAGGCAAGGTCATCGTCAACCTTGGCTACGCGACCGAAGAAGACATCGCAAACGCGCTCGCCGAGCAGTACCAGATACCGGCTATAATCCTCTCCAACGCCATACTCGACCCCCAGATAATCAGGACCATACCCGAGGCCGTGGCCAGAAGGCACATGGTCGTCCCGTTCGCCGTCGAGGGCGACGACCTCAAGGTCGCCATGCTCGACCCCCTGAACGTCTTCGCCATAGACGAGATCAAACGCATAGCAAGGAAGAACATCGTCCCGCTCGTCACGACCGAGACAGAGGTCCTCAAAGCCATAAACCAGTACTACGGCATGGAGACCTCCCTCGAGGAGATGATCAAAAAAATACAGTCCTCGGGGCTCGAACTCTTGAAAGGGGAGGAGGACCTGCCGGAAAAACTCGAAAAGATAGCGGGAGAGACCTCCGTTGTCCAGCTCGTCAACCTCCTTATCTCCCGCGCCGTCATCGACAACGCCTCCGACATCCATATAGAGCCCGACGAAGACACGCTACGCGTCCGCCTCCGAATAGACGGCGTCCTTACGGAGACGATAAACCTGCCGCTGAAAATTCACCCGGCGATCGTATCCCGCGTTAAAATTCTCGGCGAGCTCGACATCGCTGAAAAGCGGCTCCCGCAGGACGGACGCTTCAAGGTCAAGCTCGGCAGCCGCGACATAGACATAAGGCTCTCTACGCTCCCGACGCTCTTCGGAGAAAAGGCCGTCCTCCGTCTGCTCGACAAGAGCGCCATCATACTCGAGTTCGAACACCTGACACCCATGCCCGACGTCCTCGACGTTTTGAGGCGCGTCATAAGACGCCCCTACGGCATGATACTCATCACCGGCCCTACCGGGAGCGGAAAGACCACTACCGCCTATACCCTCTTGAGCCTCCTTAACACCATCGACAAGAACATCGTCACCGTCGAGGACCCTGTCGAGTACCATCTTAAAAGGGTCAACCAGGTACAGGTAAATACAAAAGTAGGCGTCACCTTCGCGAGCGCCCTACGCCACATACTCCGTCAGGACCCGGACATAGTGATGATAGGAGAGATACGGGACAGGGAGACCGCCGAGATAGCCATACACGCCTCCCTTACAGGCCACCTCGTCATCTCAACGGTCCACACAAACGACGCCGTCGGCACGGTCTCAAGGCTCATGGACATGGGCATAGAGCCGTACCTCATATCCTCGGCCCTCACGTGCGTCGTCGGCCAACGGCTCGTAAGGCGCGTCTGCAAGTCGTGCGCCGTCGCCTACGACCCGGACCCGCGCATGCTCACCGACCTGGGCGTTAAATTCACAGGGACAGTCCCCCAGTTCTACAGGGGCGCCGGATGCCCGGCATGCAAGGACACGGGCCTCAAAGGCAGGCTCGGCATCTACGAGGTACTCCTCCTCGACGACGAAATAAAGTCCCTCATACTCGCAAAGGCGAACAGCAACACCATCCTCGAAGCCGCCAGGAAAAAAGGCTTCAAAACCCTCCGCATCCAGGGCGTAAGGGCCGTAGCCGGAGGCCATACCACGGTAGAGGAGGTGCTCCAGGCTACTCAGTCGATAGACTGAGGCTTGAGTAAAATTCCCCGGGGGACCTTTCTGTAGAAAGTTCCCCCCAGACCCCCTTCAAAGACTTTTAGTTCCGGGAAGGCCCCCAAAGAATCACCGGGGGCCTTCCCGGAAGAACTAAAAATTTTTGGAAAGAGTCTGAGAGAACCTTTTTATAAAAAGGTTCTCTCAGGAATTTCGTTCGTGCCTCAACCCGTCAACTGGGTAATCTCGAAGTATGCCTTCATTCCAGTACAGGGCAAGAGACAGGCAGGGTGTGCTTGTGGTGGGGAACATGGACGCCGCGAGCAAGACCGAGCTTGAGACCTCGTTGGACAAGATGGGGCTCATCCCCATCAGTGTCGCCGCCGGGGGGAGGAAGGCCGCGCTTTCGCCGTTTATGGACGCGCTTTTCAAACAGAAGGTCAACGAGCGCGACATCATCCTGTTTTCCAGACAGCTTTCCACGCTCTTTGGAGCGGGCGTGCCGCTCACGCGGGCGTTGTTTACGCTCGAGCGCCAGATACAGTCAAAGGAATTCGTCGAGATAGTAAAGAAGATAAGGGAGGACGTCGAGGGCGGTTCGTCTTTTTCAGCCGCTATCGCGAGGCACCCGAAGGTCTTCGGCGAGCTCTACGCGAACATGATAGAGGCCGGAGAGGCGGGCGGCATACTCGATAACGTACTTGACAAGCTCGCCTTCATGTTCGAGAAGAACGCCGAGAACAGGGCGAAGGTCAAGGCCGCGACGCTCTATCCCAAGATAGTCCTTGGCGCTATAGTCATCGCCGTTGTGATCCTCATGAACTTCGTCATCCCCAAGTTCGCGAAGCTCTATGAGAGCTTCAAGGTCGAGCTGCCTTTGCCGACCAGGATACTCATCAAGGCATCGAACGCCTTTACCTCCTATTGGTATCTGGCCATAGTTGCCGTGGCTGCGGCTGTCCTCGGGTGGAGGGCGTATGTCGCGACGAAAGAGGGGAGGCGGAACTGGGACGCCATCCGCCTTAAGGTCCCTATATTCGGCCCGCTCATCCTCAAATCGATCCTCTCGCGCTTCTCAAGGGTGCTGGGCGCGCTCTACAAGAGCGGGCTTCCGATATTGCAGTCTCTCGACATAGTTTCGCGCGCGGTAGAGAACACCGTCCTCGCCCAGGAGATAAAGAAGATAGAGGACGAGGTGAGGGCCGGCAAGGGGCTCGCCGAGCCGATATCGAAGGCCGCGCATTTTCCGCCGATGGTCGTGCAGATGGTCACCGTCGGCGAGGACACGGGTAACCTCGACCAGATGCTCGATAAGGTCGCCGAGTATTACGACAGCGAGGTAGACAACACCATAAGGAACCTGACCACCACGCTCGAACCGGTCCTCCTCGGGTTCATATTCGTCATAGTCCTCTTCATCGCGCTCGCGATATTCCTCCCGATGTGGGACATATTGAAGATAGTGAGGAGATAGGATGAATTCCGCGGCGCGCGCATTGCGCTCTAATGAGGGCCGGTCGATATTCGAAGCGCTCCTTGTAGCGGTACTCGTCGCCGTCTTCGTCCTCATAGCCGTCGACAGGTACTACTCTTCGATAAAGTCCGTTAAGGAGACGGCCATGCTCGTCGAGATGTCCAATCTTCGGAGCGCCCTTAGCTATTACTTGATGTTTGACGGCAAACCGCCGATATCCCTGAAAGAGATAGTCGAGAAAGGCGTCGACGCCTCCAGGAAGGGCATCGAAGGGGCTGATTACAGGATCGTCATAGCCGGCAAGTACGTCGAGACCATGACGCTCGACGCCGAGGGTTACCCGGTCGACCCGTTCGGGAACAGGTATTCGTATGACGCGTCGACCGGGATGATAAGGTCGTCGACGCGAGGGTACGAGAAGTGGTGAGGGGCGGTTTGTTAAATGAAAACAAATATATTGACCCGTTTTAGAGCGTATGTTATAGCTATTCCTGAACAAGGTTCGTAACCAAAAGGAGGCAGGGATGAGAGGAAATAAGGGTTTTACGCTGATAGAGCTTGTCATGGTCATCGTCATTCTCGCGATACTCGCGGCAGTGGCTATTCCGAGGTTCGTGGACTTGCAGTCCGACGCGAGGCTCTCTACCGCCAAGGGCATAGGCGGGGCGATATCGGGGGCCGCGAACATCCTCCACTCGCAGTTCCTAGTGCGGGGCACGGCGTACGAACTCGGCACAACGGCGGGCCATGAAAGCACGACGGCCGTCCTCTATGACGCCAACATCGCGGGCGCGACGGTCACCGCCGCAGACAACGTGACACTGGCGGGCAACTCCGTCCTCATCACTATCGACATCGGCGGCAACCCCTACACCATGACGTTCACGGCAGGCAATACCACCCTCGGCGGGCCGAGGGTCAAGTACAATTTCTGACCTCATCCGCAACGCCTTTAAAAACGGACCCGTTATCGCCCGCTTTGCGGGTGGTAACGGGTCCGTCACATTAGGGAGGTAATTTCGTCGCCGGTATTCGAGGCGTTCGTCACAAAAATGTTTTTTTTTGCCGCCATATATCTCGCCGCGCTCGCGTCATTATACTTCTCTCAAGCGCTCGGAGGCGCGTATCTGCTTACTGAAAGGGACCTCGGAGTCTATTTCATGCCTCCGAGGCATCTCTGGGTCGAAATACTAAAGGCTGGAGAGTTCCCGCTCTGGAACCCTTACTCCTACGGCGGGCACCCGCTGCTTGCGACACTCCAGCCCGGCATACTCTACCCTGTCAATCTGATACTCCTCGTGCTCCCCTTCGACCTCGCCTTCAACTGGTCGATAGTCATCCACTTCTTCCTCGCCGGGGGATTCACTTACATCCTTGTAAGGGAGCTCAAGGGCGGAAAGTGGGCCTCTCTCGCCTCGGCGATCACGTTCATGCTCGGGGGCTACATGTTCTCGGCGCACAACGTGATGTCCACGCTCTTTTCAGCCGCGTGGACGCCGCTTGCGGTATTTTTATTCCTGAGGGCCTTGCGGCGCGGGTCATTTGGTTACGCGGCGCTCGCCGGCATCGTCATGACCGTGATGTTCACCGGCGGAGGCGTAGAGGTGTTCCTCGGCACATTCGGGCTCATCTCCGTCCTCGCTTTCTTCCCCGGCGTTTTTGATTTTGACGTCTCTAAGGCGAAGGCCAGGCTTGTGAAGAGGGCCGCCCTGCTTCTGATAACCGTCGTTGTCTTCGTATCCTTGGGGGCCGTACAGTTATTCCCCTTCATGGAGCTTGCGCGCCATTCGACGAGGGCAGGGGGGCTGTCGTTCCATGAGGCGACTACCTGGTCGCTCGACGTGAAGGACTTCATCCAGTTCCTCATCCCGGACCCGTTCGGGTACGGGGTGAACGAGGAAAAATACTGGGCGAACCAGAGCTGGCTTAAGACCATTTACACCGGGGCCGCGCCGTTCGTACTCTCCGTATTCTTTTTCATGAAGGCAGGGAGGAGGGCCTTGCCGCTCGTCCTTCTGACACTCGTATTCCTTGGCCTCTCGATGGGCCGTAACTTTTTTTTCTATCAGTATCTCCACGCGTGGCTGCCTTTCTTCGACAAGTTCCGTTATCCGGTAAAATTCCTCTTCGCGCCGTTCCTCTTCCTCTCCGTTGTCGCCGGTCTCGGGCTCGACGGCCTCGTGGAGGGCGTCAAAAAAGGGGGAAGGGCCGAACTGAAGGTAATATCGGTCCTGCTCGTCCTCTCCACGCTCGCGGCCCTGTTTTTCGGCTGTCTCAGCTTCTTCGGCCCAACGGTAAAGGCATTTCTCGTCGAAAGGGGGATGGACTATCCCGAGTACAACAGGGCGGAAATAAACATCTTCAACACGAAACGGGTCCTCGCCTTCTTCATCATATTCGCAGTCGGTCTCTTTTTCGCTTACAGGTCAAAGGCTCTGCGCCTCCTCCCATGGTTCGTCGTGATACTGTTATCGATCGACATCTTCTTCGCCCACGAAGGCTATTATTTTTCCACGAGGAGGGAGGCCTATTACGACAAGGGCAACGTGATGGGGTTCATGGCCTCGAGGATGGCTGAGGATAACGGGCTCTTCCGGGTCTTCGTCACGCCGAAGACGCTTGCCGCGAACGTGGAGGTGAAGGACGCTAAAAAGTTCGACAGGGAAGTTTTAGGCAGGATGGACCTCCACAAGGAGAGGCTCACCGGCTACAACCTCCTCTTCCGCGTATTCGACATAAACGGGGTCGAGGTGATGAAGAGGGGCGACTACACGACCCTCTACGATATCATGTCGCGGCAGACTTCGATAGAGGCTACGAACATACCGTCTTTCCTGAACGTAAGATACGTGGTATCCATCCCGGTGATAAGGTCCGAACGCTACAGGCTCGTAAAGGTCATAGGCGCGCTCGATGGTGTGAAGGGTGTCGAGGAAGAAGGGGCCTTGAAGATATACGAGAACCTCGACTTCGTCCCGCGCTTCAACCTCGTATCGGATTACAAGGTGATTACAAAAGCTGACGAGTTCGCCCGAACGATCTCCGGCAGAGGCTTCGACCCCAAAAAAACAGTCCTGCTTGAAGAAGGACCGTGGCCGGGCGGACATGGCAATGAACGAGAGTTGAAAGACTGCGGAGTCGAAGTCGTAAGTTATATGATGAACTCGACGGAACTCAAGACCCGTTGCCGGGAGAGGTCCATACTTGTCGCGAGCGAGTCCTGGTACCCCGGATGGAAGGCCTTTGTCGACGATAAAGAGGAGAGGATCCTGAAGGCTGACTATGTGCTCCGCGCCGTGCCGATCAAGGCAGGGGAGCATACGGTAAGGTTCGAGTACCGGCCCTTGAGCTTCCGCGCCGGGGCGTTGGTGAGCGCGGTTAGCGCTCTATCGCTCCTGGCATTCGGGATAGTCTGTTCCAAAAGGAAGAAAAAGCAGTGACGACAAATAAAAGGCCTGCGCTGAATCTCTTTATCATAAGTTTTTTGACCCTCTTCGGCGAGATGATGTTCATAAGGTACATCTCCTCGAACATCTATCTCCTTTCATACTACAAGAACGCGGTCCTGATCGCCATATTCCTCGGTCTGGGGACCGGTTTTCTCACGTCGAGGTCGAAGAGGAACCTTATTGAGCTCATACCAATAGCCTCGCTCGTCCTTGTCACCATCATCATCTACTTCAACGATTACCTCAGGATCGACCTCGACCACTCGTTAAAGGACGAGTCGATCTGGCCGGAGTTCTGGGCGAATACCCGTGCCCAGTCTGTCCCGATATTCGGGGTCCTCGTATTCTTTTACATCGCCATAGCCCTCTACTTCATCCCGCTCGGACAGGAGACGATGAGGGCGATGGCCGCGTTCAGGCCGCTACGCGCCTACTCGTTGAACATCGCCGGCGCGCTCGCCGGGATCGTCTTATTCGCAATAGCCGGTTGGCTCTGGACGACTCCTCTCGTATGGTTCACGGTCTTCCTCGTGCCAACGCTCTGGTGGAGCTGGAAGTATTCGAAGAGAGGGGTCTTTTATCTCAATATCGCCGCGGTCTTCATCACGCTCTTCCTCGTCTTTTCAGCGAACTACGGCCCCGAGGTCTGGTCGCCGTACAGCAGGATAAGGGTCTACCCGTATTCGGCGCAACCCGGCTCGGGCTTCATATCGACGACTAACGGAAACCCGCAGGTCGGCTCCATGAACTTCGATATCGTTTACAAGGGGGCGGAAGCGGCGCTCAACACAGAGTCCCGCCGCATCTACGAGATACCCTATGACCTTGGGTCGCCCAAGACCGTCATGGTCGTAGGCGCGGGCGCCGGAAACGAGACCGCGATGGCGCTCCGGCGCGGGGCTTCTTACGTAGACGCCGTCGAGATAGACCCGGTATTCATCACGCTCGGCTCTCATTTGAGCCCGCACAGGCCGTTTGTGGATGAGAGGGTCTCTGTCCACGTCGACGACGCGAGGGCCTTTTTCCACAAGACGAAAAGAAAGTACGACCTCGTCGTAATAGGCTTCCTCGACTCCCAGTACCATCTGACGCACATGTCTAACATAAGGACCGAGAACTTCGTCTATACCTACGAGAGCCTGAAGAGGACGAAGGAAATTTTGACGGACGGCGGCGTCCTACAGCTCAACTACAACGCGCCCAGGCCGGATATGCGCGCGAAGCTCTATAAGATATTGAAGGACGTCTACGGCGACGATCTCGTCGTCTACGCGCCGATCGACCCGGTATCAGGCAACATCTCATATGTGGCAGGGCCGGGTGTGAAGGGTAAAAAGCACCTAGCCGGTTTGCAGGAGACCGCCTTCAAGACGGAAGGGGATTTGACGCTCCCCACCGACGACTGGCCGTTCCTCTATCTCGAGGGAAAGAAGATACCTAAAGAGTACTGGTCGATGCTCCTTGTAATACCCGTCATATCTTTCGCGCTCATACGCGCCGTAGCCGGGCATCACGGCTCCTTCAGCATTAAATTCTTCATGCTCGGGCTCGGGTTCATGCTCCTTGAGACAAAGTCCATTACGTCCTTCGCCCTGCTATTCGGCTCGACAGTGACGGTCGTCTCAATCGTGATAGCGGCGATACTCTCCTCCGTCCTCCTCGCCAACTTCATAATCCACAGGTGGTACATGGAGTCCGTCACCGTCCCGTACCTCCTTATATTCGCATCGCTGGTCGTCCTCTATTTCCTGCCGTTGAGCTTATTCATTGGGCTCGGCTGGGCAACGAAGCTCGTTGTTTCGATTCTCCTCATCTCGGCCCCGATATTCTTCGCCTCGTTCGTCTTCGGCATCTCCTTTGCCCGCTCAGAGAGGATGGACGTCGACATGGGCTCCAACATCTTCGGCTCCGTCGTCGGCGGGATGTCCGAGTACCTCTCCATGGCGATGGGTTTCAACGGGCTCTACGTCGTCAGCCTCATCGCGTACGCGATAGCGTTCATAGTCGACATAAGGGGGAAGAAGGCTTGAGAGGTGAGGGGTGTTCAAAAAAGGGTCTTATCGCCTGGGCGATAGCGGCAACGCTTATCATTGTATTCTTCGTGGCCGCCTCTTCCGTCGCGCTCAAAAAAAACAACACCTGGGACGAGTCCGCCCACATACTCTCGGGCTACGCCTATGTAAAAAAGGGGATGGACTGGATCTCGCCCCTTAACCACCCGGTCCTGGGAAGGGCCATCTCCGGCGCGCTCCCGGCGGCCTTTCTCGACCTCGACTTCGATGAGAAGGTCAGCCCTGAGGGCGCGAGGGGGTCCAACTTCTTCCCTTATTCGCTGAAGTTCCTCTACGAGAACAGGGTGAGCGGAGATACCGTCCTTTTCCTGAGCAGGCTCGGTAATATCATCCTCGCTTCCATCCTCGGTATATTCGTCTTTCTCTGGTCTCGCGAGCTATGGGGTATAAAAGGCGCGGTCCTCTCGGTCTTTCTATACGCCCTCTGTCCCAACATTATCGCGAATGCGTCCATAGCCACGACCGACCTCCCTATAACAGCCTTTTTCTTCATCTCCCTCTATTTCCTATACGGCATTGACGCGAAGGGTCTGAAGGCCTGGAGGGTAATAGCCGCGGCAGTCGCCATAGCCCTCGCGCTCGCCTCGAAGCATACGGCCTTACTCCTTGTACCTATAGTCCTTGCGTTGCTTGCAATCGCATTAAGGCGAGAAGGCAAAAAGGCCCTCCCGTATTACGCGCTACTCGTCATTACCGTCTATCTCTGCCTCTGGGCCATATACGGCTTCAGGTTCCATTCCGGCAGACCCGACTATGAGCCGCTCAATTGGTCGATATTCTCATCGTCATCGCTAATGCCGCTCTTTGACCTTTTGAGGGATTGGAGGCTCCTGCCGGAGGCGTACCTTTACAGTGTCGCAGGGGTCGTCATGGGTGCGTCGACCGGAAGAGCGGCCTTCCTCATGGGCGAATACTCGAGCACGGGCTGGTGGTATTACTTCATCGTCGCCTTCCTCATAAAGACGCCTATACCTGTCCTGATACTCATCAATGCCTCCACACTCTACCTTTTCGCAGGGCGGGAAAGGCTTAAGTATGGCTTATGGCTCCTGGTTCCGGCGCTTATTGTTTTTACGGCGATGTCGCTTCAAAAGGTCAACATAGGCATCCGCCATATACTACCGGTCTACCCGTTCATATTCACGCTCACGGGGTTTGTCCCGCTCATAAAGACAAAGAGCGCGAGGGCCGCAAAATCCGTCTTCATCTTTTTGATCGCCTGGTACGCCTACTCGGCGGCTTCGATCCATCCGCACCAGCTCGCGTACTTCAACGAGTTCATAGGGGGGCCTCAAAACGGGTACAGGTACCTTGTCGACTCCAACCTCGACTGGGGGCAGGACTTGAAGGGCCTTAAAAAGTACATGGAGGACAACAATATCGAAAAGATCAAGCTCGCGTACTTCGGTCTATCCGACCCGAAGTACTTCGGCATCGATTACGAGTACCTCCCGAGCTACGCGATACTCGAGCCGGTGAACGTTAAGGAGGCGGTCGAGCTCAAGGGCTATTTCGCCGTGAGCGCGACGATGCTCCAGGGGGTCTACCTCGCAGACAAGGACTATTACAAGGTCTTCAAGGGCATGGAACCCGTTGGAAACGTCGGGTACTCGATATTCATCTATGACCTTAACAATTGAATGTCCTTCGTGAAAATACTATAATGGCGTCCGTGGATAAGGGCTTTACCCTGATAGAGCTCGTCCTTGTGATCGCGCTTGCCGCCATACTCGCGGCCGTCGCGTATCCGATGATCTTCGGCGGGACCTCGGCCGTCACCGTGCCGGTCTTCGCGAAAAAGGTCCAGGAGGACGTCCGTTACGCCCAGTCTCTTGCGCTCCTCCGCTCCAACCTCGACACCCCGAACGCCACGAACCCGTCATTCAGGTACCGCATCAGGATAAATATCGCGGACGCGAGCTGTCCCGGCTCTGCCCAATACACCATAGTAAACGACTCGGATAATAACGGCACTTGGGGCGAGAACCCTAATGGCGGAAGTCTCGTCGAGAGCGCGAGGAACCCGGCGACCGGCGAGGACTTCTTCTGCGTCCGCATGGATACAGGCGATCTTGTTGGCTTCCAGATATCCGCCGACTTCGGCGGCTCGGTCCCCGGCATACTCGAGTTCGACACCATGGGTACGCCTTACGACAGCGACGGAGTGAAGCTTGCCGCCTCAAAGACCATAACGATAACGAAGGACGGGGTCTCGTCGACCGTCACAATAACGCCCAATACCGGGATGGTTGTCGTCCAATAGAATAATATATGAGAGACGAACGAGGCTTTACCCTCATAGAAGTCATCATGGTGATAGTGGTGCTGGCGATCGTCGGCACCGGCATCCTCATGTACTTCGCGGGGCTCTCAGGAAGGCCGGACGCCGTCACGCTCACGCAGGCCGCCGCTTTGGCGCAGGAGAAGATGGAGAGTCTGCTCGCTGACAAGAAGGCGAACGGGTTCAATACCATCATCTCCGCGGCCCCCGCGGCCTTGCCCGCGCCTTTCGACAGGTTCACCCGCGAGGTCGATGTCTTCTGCGTGCAGGAGGCCGACCTCGATACCTCGAACGGCACCATGCCCAACTGCTCCGACTCAGACATAAACGCGAAGAGGGTAAGGGTGACCGTATCGTGGGGGGGCGGCTCATCGGATTTTGTGACCGTCATGACAAACCACTGATGAAGCACGCGTTTGATACAAGGGGCTTTACGCTCATCGAGACGGTCATGGTCATCGTCCTCGTCGGCATCATCGGCACGGTCGTCTCGTCCCTCCTCTATCAGGGGTCGAAGTCGATAGAGGCCGGGGACGCGAGGAAAGAGCTCTCGTCACAGGGGAGGCTCGCCGTCGAGAGGGCCTCCCGTGAGATGCGCCTTATGCGCTGCACTACGGCCGGGAACTCCTGCAACCCCCAGGCCTCTGACATAACGGCATGGACAGCGACCGAGTTAAGGTTCGTAACCACAAACTACGAGGGCAGGGGATTGAGGTTCGACGCGGGTACATTGAAGCTCAGGCAGGGCTCGGGCGCCCTCGACCCGGATGATACGCTCGCAAATAATGTGTCCGCCGCGTCTTTCGAGTACCTTAAAAGCGACGGCACGCCTGCCTCTGCCGTCGGCGAGATATGGGTGATAAACCTCGACATGACGCTCTCAAGCGGAACAGAGTCGGTCCCGTTCAGGGCCTCGGTCCACCCGAGGAGTTTCAGATGATTATGAACGAGCAGGGGGCGTCGATCATTGGCGTGATACTCGTCCTCGCTGTCCTGACGCTCTCGGGCGTGATATTCGTTTCCATATTTTCAACCGGCGTTGAGGAGTCTACGGGCGAGGTCTTGTCATCGAGGGCCCTTTTTGCCGCCGAGGGCGGTCTTGAGACGGCCATAGGCCACCTTAAGATGACGCCTGTTTCGACGAACTGGTTGTGGAAGGACGGCTACCTCGCCAAACCCATAGGGGGCGGCACGGTGGACGTAGAGGTGCTCGAATACGAGTCGCGGGA